>QIJB01000072.1 GCA_003231675.1 Candidatus Campbelliibacteriota bacterium
GCGGTTTACTTCCTTAATTCAGGGGGGCTTTCTCAAATTAAATCATTTTGGAACGCCGTTGATATATCATCTAACGGTTATTACTCCTTTAAATCTGACATACTGAACCATATGGCTGTCTCCAAAGGTAAAAAAGGAGAAATTGAGGAATCTGACAATCTCTTTAAAAAATCAAAAAAAGCGGCGCTCAAAATCACCGATGTCGGAAAAAGGGCGGAGAAAATAATAAACATCGCGGAAAAACGAATGGAGACCAATAAAGAACTTATGAAGGAAGCCATTATACAAGACACCGAGGATGCGGTTAAGGAAATAGCCAAAACGAGGGGGACGGTTTCCGTCGGAGTAAAAAACGAAGTGTTCAGCAAGGTGGCAAAAATCCAATTGTCTCTCGGCGACCCGGACGCTCTGAAAAAAACGATGGAGGAAATAAGCGCATCCCCGGATGCTCCTCTTTTCTTGTTCAATCTCTCTAAAATTTACGCGGAACAAGGGAAAATTGATTCCGCAATGCAAACAATTGATATGATACCGGATAAATACTACAAAGCGGCGGCGGCGCTAACTTTGATGCAGAACATTCTTTCGCGAAACAACAAAGAAGAAATCGCCAAATTCAGGAACAAATTCAAAAAAGATGATTTTTTGAAAAAAATATCGCTTATGGAAACAATAAGTTTCCAAATTAAAAAAGGCGACGTTGAGGGCGCCGTGAAATCTTTGAAAGAATTTGAAAATAGTATTTAAACGTTAACGCCCCCGCCAATCGCTTTTTCTATCAGGTGGGCGAGCAAATCTGAATAACTCGCTCCCGCAGCTTCAACTGACTTCAATAAAGGAGATTCTTCCGCCAGTTCTGGCAAGGTGTTCAATTCCAAGATGTATATTCCGCGCGGGGAAACGATAAAATCGCTCCGGGAATAATGCCTGCACCCCACCGCTTTGTGCGCTTCGCGCGCGATGTTCTCCATTTTAATCTTTTCACTCTCGCTGAAATTCGCCGGACAAATTTTATTCGCCATTCCACCATTTTTTGCTTCATAATCAAAAAACAGAGAACCGTCAGGAGGGATGATTTCAACAACCGGCGGAGCGTAATATTTTTCATTTCTGAAATCTTCAATTATCCCGCAAGTCGCTTCCCTTCCTTTGATGTATTCTTCAACGATTACTTTACTCGGTCCAAAAGTTAAATTCCCCGTTTCACCAAGAGACGCTTTTTTAATGGCCTTAATTAAATTCAAATAGTCATGAACGATTGAAACGCCCATTGAGGATCCGGAGGAGAGCGGTTTGACAACGAGCGAGGGACCCATTCGTCTAAAAATCCGCAATGCCGCTTCCCCAATATCTTCATCCTCGCCCACCGCCACGGCGCGCGGAACAAGCAATCCAACGGAGGAAAACGTTTCTCGCGCCAACATTTTATTCATCCCTATGGCGGATGCCAAAATTCCCGACCCCGTGTATGGAATTCCGAAAGTTTCCAATATTTGCTGGACCTTTCCGTCCTCTCCGAATGCCCCATGCAGGGCGTTAAAAACAACATCAACGGAACGAAAAGCCTGTTCCGGATAAGAAATTTTTCCGTTCAAAAACCACTCTCCTTGCGGGGAAAGGAAGATATCGCTCCCCTCGTATTTTTCCGGTAAAGACGACAGGATACTCTCCCCTGTTTTAAGCGAAACTTTATGTTCGGCGGACGGACCGCCTCTTAATACGCCGACTTTAATCATAAAAAATTAAATTGCACATTCGCCTCTCGGATTCACGCATATATTTGTTTTAACCAACTGACGATTTCATCCATCAATTCCGGCTCCTCGGAAAAAATGCCGGTGCCATGTCCGGCGTTTTGGAAAATTCTTATTTTTTTATTTTTCGCCTTAAGCAAATTAAAAAGCTTTTGAGCCGTTTCGCTTGAATAAGCGTCATTTTCTCCTCCGGCGGACAAAAAAACCGACTGATTTTCTCTGATATTCTTGGCGGCCGGTTCCGTATCCAAACCGTAATAACTCAGCCCCGGCGAGATTGGAACGGACGCCTTGATTTCCGGATGCTCGGATTGAAATATTAAAGAGAGATTCGCCCCGATGGAAGCGCCGACGAGCGATATTTTTTCGGGAGAAACCCCGGCGGATAAGAAGAAACCGACCGCCGACTCAATGTCATTGATGGATGCTTGATGGTCCTCGTCCGAGAAAGTTTTGTAGCCGTCCGGTCCGCCCTCGGACTCTCCGTGCCCGCGCAGGTCAATCGCCAAACACCGGAAGCCCGTGCCGTTCAATTTTGCCACCAAGGCTCTCCAGCTCTCCTTGTTTGAAGGCATCATATGCGTCAAAACGACGGCCGGAGCGTCATCTCTTTCAACCGGATAAAAATCTCCCGCGATTTCCACGCCGTCTTTCGTTTTTAATTTTATCGGTTTCATCATGTGTTTATTATAACAAAAAACCCCCCTTGTGAAAAGCCGGGGGGCTTAGATCTTATCAGGCAAATATGGCGGCGAGGACAACCGCCAATGCAATAACGGCGAAACAAAACGCCGCAATTTCGCCTGTCCCGTCATGCTCATGACGGGAGTAATACTCTTCCCGGGTCATAAGCCCAGGAGTATTACTCCCTTTTTCGTCAGAATACGCCTTGTAACAATCAGGGCAAAGCTTCACCCCGATTGTTTTTACATAAAAGGCTCTGGGCTCCCTTATCGGGACTCCGCAAAAGTCACATCTTTTCATTTTTTTCCTCCCTTCTTCTTTTGTTTTTAAATTTTCCGTTTATTATTCTCGCACTCTTTTTTACATTTGTCAATAGTAGTTGATTGAGTATTGCCGTTGTTCAGTATTTTTTTTGAAAGAGCGAAGAAAAACCAAACAATGATGGACACTATAATCACGACTTCTATGGCGTGGTAAGTTTTCGTCACCCCGTCCGTAATCCTCGCTATGTCATAAGAAAATCTGTAGCCGAGAAAAAGAAGGATTGGAATGTAAATTAAGGACGCCAAAGTATCAATCCACAAAAATGTCGCCGGCTTAACCTTGGACATACCGGCGGAAAAAAAAGAGATGGAACGCAGACCGGAAACAAACCTCCCGAAAAAGATGAGCTTTTTGTTATGCCCGTGAAAAAACTTCTGAACTTTGTCTATCTTGCCCTGGGAAATGACCATGGAAATAATCTTGATTTTTAAGATTTTCATTCCGAATTTTTTCCCAACCCAAAAAAGAAAATAATCGCTCGTTATCAAACTGATAAAAACAACCACAAAAGTCAGGAAGAGCTCTCCCACCCCCTCTTCAATCCCCACGCCGGCGCTCAGGACGATAATTTCTTCAGGTATGGGCAAAACTCCTATTCCCGCCACCCACACGACAAGAAAAATAAAAACATAAAACATTAAGAATATTTTAACATAAGACGCTAAAATATAAAAAATAAAATTGCTTTCTTGTTATTTTTTGTTTAAAATTAGGGTAGAAAAGTAAATTCTAAAGGAGGAGGAAAATTAAAAATATAGGAAAAGAAATAAAGAAAGTTTTTGAGGCGATTTATAACGCCTCATGGGCATATTTATTTCTATACCTCGTTTTCGGGATTTTTGGAACCGTAGTGGTTCCGCCAATAATCGTTTTGCGATTATTGGAAAAAATGAAAAAGAACCCAAGGAAATAAAAGTCCGTTCAGCGGACTTTTTTAATTTCTTCTTGTTGTTTACCCCGCAAGATAAGCTGGGTTTCTCGTAATATGAAAACACTGATTGCCGGTATTCTTGTTTTCCTGTATGTATGAAAGATGTCCCTCGTTTTTCATCTCACCCAAAACTTCTTTCAGAATTTGATGAACAAGTGGCTTGTAAATTTCTTGATAATTTTCGCACTGGCGGGGGTTAACCACGCTGTCCCCGATGTAATAACCGCATCCGTCTATGTCAAAACTTTGTCCTTTCGTGTGCGGACTGTCCGGCATCGCCAACTTGCCGGCATTGATTATTTCTTCTTGATATTTTTTTGTTCTCACTAAACTCGTAAGAGCCAGGCAGATATCGTTCGGCAATCTGGACACTTTTATTTTCTTGCGCCACCTCTCGCCCACCTCGCTCAAAAGCGCGGCGGCGTTCTTGTCAAGATAAGGTTGCCACTTTTCAAGTTCGGGGTTTGAAAACCTCATAATGAGTCTGAAATTTTCATCGCCTTTGATTTCTTCCAAAATACCCCTTTCTATGGCTTTCAAAATTTGTTCTGTCGTTTCGTACGGTAAAAAATCTTTCCACCACATCCGTTCCTCTTCGGATAATCTCCTCACTTCCTCCAGCTCTTCCTTTTGGGCAACAACTCCCTTTGACAGCAACTCCAAAATCTCCTCCTTGCTTCCAAGAATTTTCGTCTCCGCCCCCTTTTGCCCGTTTTTTTTAAGAGGATTCTCCATAAAAATCAAGAATCAAGCCCGCCTCACCTGCCACTCCACATTAGCATCCAAGGCGTCCATTATTTTATTCATCAATTTATTTATTTCATCCTCAGAGAGAGTTTTTTTCTGAGACTGGAAAACGAGATGGAAGGCGGATGATTTTCTGTCCTCGTCGGGAATCTCATAAATATCAAACAAGTCCGTGTCAACCAAAAGCATGCCGGCGGTGTTCTCAATGACATCAAGAATCTTAACAACCTTGGTTCTCAAGGGAGTGAAAACGGAAATGTCCCGTTTGACCGCCGGATATTTTGAAATAGGTCTGTATTCAACCTCCTCCGTGGCAAGCCGAACGAGCATATCAAAACTTATTTCCGCCTCGCCGTCGTTGATGTTCCCGATAGAAGTGTTGCCAAGCATAATTTCCGAGATTCCCGATTCAGAATCATCAAACCATGCGTCCGTTATACCGATTTTATCCAAAATGCTTTCTATTGTCCCTTTCATTTCAAAAAACGAAGCGTTTGTGGCGATAAGCGCCAACGAAACAGTTTCGTCCGAAACAGACCCTTCTTTCTTTTCTCGGCTTACGGAGGGGAAAATTTTACCCAATTCAAAAATCTTGACCTTATCAAAATACTTTATGTTCTCTTTTATGTTTTCTTTCAGTCCGTCCGCAAGGTTTGTTCTCAAAAATTTCTTGTCTTTAGCAATCGGATTCGCCAGTTCAAGATTTCCCTTTTTAACAAACGAATAATTGTAAACTTCGGAAAATCCGGCACTGGTGAGAATACCCCTTATTATATCAGCGTAAAAAAAGTTATCATTCCTCTTTGGGGGAATGAGTGCTTCCTCGGGAAGCTTGGATGGAATATTTCCGTAACCGTAAATTCTGCCTATTTCTTCAATTAAATCTTCTTTCCGGCGAACATCAAGGCGCTCAAAAGGAACAGTGACGCGCAGTAAATCATCTGTTTCTCCGAAAACTCTGCGAAACCCCCTAAGGTTCTTCCCCTTAAATATTTTTGACTTTTTTAAATCTTCAATGGCGACACCATCGGCATTATAACGCGAAGCGTGAATGACTTTCCCTTTCCCCAAATAAATTCCCACATGGTCAACACCCTCTTTGATTTTTCGCCCCTTCATAAATTCTTTTGATTCGTAATGGATTTTTCCCTTTCCGGAATTTGAAAAAACCAAGTCGCCCGGCTTGGCGTCTCTTTCGTCCACCGGTTCACCGTAAAAATACTGGTCAATCACCATACGAGGAATTGAGACTCCGGAATGGGCGAAAATATAGCTCGTAAATGATGAACAGTCAAATTCCCGTGGCGCGTCAAAGGTTACACTCGCTCCGTATTTATAAGGTTTTCCCGTTAGCGATTTCGCCAGCTTTAGAGCGTTTTTCACCGGATTTATTTTTTTGACTCCTCCGCCGGAGGCGGATCCGCCTCCGGCGGAGAATCCGAGCCGTTGCAAAATGCCGATTATTTCCTTTTCCGGAATATCAATCCCGAGCAGTTTTGACACATCTTTCGGATGAACGCCCAAAACGCGCTTGTTTGCCTTTCGCGGATAAATGTCCTCCCGCGCGCCCATCTTCCCATGCGCGATATCCAAAATAATTTCCACCACCCTGTTCATTCCTTTCCCAGCCAATTCCGACGTAATTTCGTTTTCAAACCTCAAAGATGATTCGGTGCGAATTCCAATTTTTCTGGAAGTTTTCCTGATATTCACCGGTTCAAAATTCGCCGCCTCCAAAATTATGTTTTTCGTGTTTTCGTCCACCTCCGCCTTTTTCCCGCCCTTTATTCCGGCAATCGCCAAGGGCTCTTTTTCGTCCGCGATAACCAGAACGTCTTTATCAAGTTCAACTTCTCGGCCGTCAAGTGTCGTAATCCTCTCCCCTTTTTTCGCTTTCCGAACGACAATTCCGCCCTCAACTTTGTCCGCGTCAAAGGCGTGGAGCGGCTGCCCTGTTTCAAACATGACATAATTGGTGGCGTCTACTATGTTATTGATAGATTTCTGCCCTATCGCTTCCAACCGCTCGCGAAGCCATTTTGGCGACTGCTTCACTTTAACTCCTTCAATAATTCTGCCAATGTAACGCCGACAAAGTTCCAGTTCTTTTACGCTAACCGAAAGCGTCCCGGACACGCGCTTGGCGGCTAAGTCGCCAAGCGCGCTTGGCGCCTTAGCCGCCAAGCTGGAGGGCAAGTTCAAAATCGTCGCCACCTCCCTCGCCACCCCGATATGACTCAAGCAGTCGTGTGCCCTGTTCGGCGAGATGTCAATGTCAAAAATGTAATCGTCGGCTCTCGGTCTTCGGCTTTCAACTTTTTTCTTTTTCTCTGACGGCTGATAGCTGACGGCTGATAGCTGTTCCACCTCAAAGCTATGCATCGTCAAAAGTTCCGCCAACTTTTCCGGCTTTGGAAGTTTGTCTCCGCCGAAGGCGGATCCGCCTCTGGCGGAAAAATACGATTGCAGCCAGTTATAAGAAATTTTCATATGATTAAATTATAACATTTGCCGAAAAAAATAAAAGAAGACGTCACAATACGCCGTCTTCTTTTCAGAAAACTTTTTATAAGGAAAGTATTTTTGTGTTTCAGAAAACGAAATTACAATTCTTTGATTTTCTCAAGAATTTCTTTGATTTTTTCTTTGTTTGCCAATTTGGATAATTCACGATAAGCTACGGCAGCACCCCAGTAATAATTTTCTTCTTCTGCTTTTTTAGCAACCCTCAGGAGTAATTCTCTGGCTTTTTTATCGTATCCAATTTCACGATAAACTTTGACGACATTTCGGTAATCTCTTGTTAATTCTACGTCTTTTTCGGTGTCTATAGCTTTTACAAAAAGGTCTTTGGCCTTCTCCTTGTCTCCGGCTTCACGATAAGCTACGGCAGCACCCCAGTAATCTTCTCCCCGTTCTCGCATGGCAGCCTCTTTCAAAAAAAACTCTTTGGCTTTCCCTTCAACTCCCATTTCGCGATAAGCTACGGCAGCACCCCAGTAATCTTTTCTTCGTTCTTGCCCTTCGGCCTCTTTCAAAAAAAGCTCTTTGGCTTTCTCCTCGTCTCCAGCTTCACGGTAAAGTTTGGCTGCAATCCAATAAGCTTCCAGTGACTCTGTCTTTTGCGCTCTCTCTCTGCGATAGTCTCTAGACATTATATCTTGAGTAGCAGCTTTTTCGGAAAGCTCTTTGGCTTTCTCCTCGTCTCCAGCTTCACGGTAAAGTTTGGCAGCCGTATGATAATCTCTTTTTGATCCCATGTTTTTCGCAGCCTTTATAAAAAACTCTTTGGCTTTCTCCTCGTCTCCAGCTTCACGATAAGCTTCAGCAATAACCCGGTAATTTTCATCTATATATGCTCGACTGAATTCTTGCATGACAGCCTCTTTCCTAAAAAGCTCCTTGGCTTTTCCTTTAAAATCAACATTTTCCAAAGAAAGAAAGGCTGATTCTTTCGCCTCCTCAAGGCCCCCAACATCGTCAAATTTGCCTTTGATATCCTTGATACTTTTAAGATATTCTACCGTGAAATCAACATCCAAACTGTCATAAGGGAGATTAGATTCCAATCCATTAAAAATCTCTTTTAACTGTTCTTTTTTACTTTTTTCCAATTGGATCTTTTCAATCGTTTGGGAAGTATCAATTTCCATTTTCGCCATCTTCTTGGAAAGATCCTCAAGTTCTTCAATCTTTTTCTCGGTTCCGGAAATTTCTTTCTCCAGTTCTTCTTTGTTCTTAATGAAAGAAAGAAGTTTTTCCAACATAACCGAAGAAGACAAGAGGCTTTCTTTC
>QIJB01000047.1 GCA_003231675.1 Candidatus Campbelliibacteriota bacterium
CAGGAAGGAATATCGGGGAAAGAAAATCGGCGAGAAACTTTTCAGGGAGATGCTGAAATGGTTCAAGCGCGAGAAGGTCAAACACATTGAAACAAGCGTTGACGCGCGGAACAAGCGCAGCGCCAAACTCTGGAAAAAATTCGGATTTAACGACTATCAATTAAGGTTGAGAATGGATTTGTAACTTGGCGGCTAAGCCACCAAGTGAGGGAAAACCGTCCAATTGCGTCGCGGTTGTGCTACAATGCGGTTTATGGGAAGAGATAAATCAAAATACGACCTTATTGTAATCGGCGCGGGGCCGTCGGGGATGATGGCGGCGGGGCGCGCCGCCGATTTGGGAGCGCGGGTTCTTATCCTTGAGAAAAAGAAGCAGTACGGGAAGAAGCTTCTTTTGACCGGGGGAGGGAGGTGCAATATCACCAACGCCGAATTTAATGTGCGGGCGTTTCTTGAACATTTTCCGGAATCAAAAAAATTCCTCTTTTCTCCTTTTTCAAAATTTTCGGCAAAGGACACATTCGCTTTTTTTGAAAAGAAAGGGCTGCCACTCGTGGTGGAGGGGAGAAAGCGGGCGTTTCCCGAAACGCAAAGAGCCGAGGATGTTCTCCAGGTGATGAGAAAATACATAAACAGAAACGGAATAGAAATTAAAACAGGCGTTCGCGCCACGTCGCTTGAGGCGAAGGACGGCAGGATAGTGTCCGTGAAAACTTCCAAAGGCGACGAATACTTCGGGGACAATTTTGTCATCGCCACTGGAGGGCTCGCCGCCCCCGAGACCGGTTCCACGGGCGACGGTTTTAACATACTGGAAAAGCTCGGACACACGATTGTTCCGCCGACTCCCAACATTGTTCCGCTCACGACGGACGAAAGGTGGGTCCACTCGCTTTCCGGCGTGACGCTTTCCTTTATGACGATTCGCTTTATTCAAGACGGCAAGGCGAAAATAAAAAAGACCGGAAAAATTCTTTTCACGCACTTCGGCGTTTCCGGTCCGCTCATACTCAATTCCGCGCGAGAGGTCGTAAAACTGCTTGAAAAGGGCGTGGTAACGGCGTCAATTGATATGTTCCCCGACACGAACGAGGGCGAATTGGCGCGCAGGACGCTTAACTTATTTGATAAAAACAAAAACAAGCTTGTGAGAAATGTCTTGCTGGAGATTTTGCCGGACGCTCTTTCTGAGACGATTCTCAAACTTCCCGACATCAATCTTTTTGACAGAGAGGTCAATTCCGTCACCAAAGAAGAGAGGAAAAAGCTCGTGAAAAAAATCAAAAACCTCACTTTTGAAATCACCGGGACTCTCGGTTTTGACAAGGCGGTTATCACGGACGGGGGGGTGCCGCCTGAAGAAGTGAATTTTAAAAATATGACCTCTAAACTTTATCCGAATCTGTATCTGTTGGGAGACATCCTGAATATCAACCGCCCATCCGGCGGCTTTTCGCTCCAACTCTGCTGGACCACCGGCTGGGTCGATGTGGGCGAGAAAACCGCCACCAACCACTTGGAAGCTAAGCTTCCAAGTGGTATAATGCAGACAATATGAGAAGAACGCAATTTGCCAACGGGGAACATTATCACATTTTCAACCGTGGCGTGGACAAAAGAGAGATTTTTTCCGACAGTGAAGATGTTGTGAGGTTTTTGCGGAGTATGGATGAATTCAATTCTGTTGAGCCGATAGGAAGTATTTACGAAAACTCGTTTTCAGACTCCAAAAAACAACTTGGAAGCTTAGCTTCCAAGTTGAAATTGGTTGATTTTATTTGTTATTGCCTTAATCCAAATCATTATCACTTTATTTTAAGACAGCGTGAGGAAAAGGGAATAGAAAAATTCATGCATCGCGTGGGAACGGGTTACACAAAATTTTTTAACAATAAATGCAAGCGCAGTGGCTCGTTGTTTCAGGGGACATTCAAGGCTGTTCACATTTCAACAAATGAACAACTTCTGCACACAAGTGTTTATGTTAATCTAAATGATAGAGTCCACAGACTTGGAGACTCAGTCTCCAAGTCGAGCTGGGGGGAGTATAAAAACAATCAGAAAGGGTTCTGTGAAAAAGATATTGTTTTGGGGCAGTTTAACAACGCGACGGAATACAAAAAATTCGCCGAGAGTTCCTTGGTTGATATTCTGGAAAGAAAAGATATGGAAAAGCTTTTATTGGACTAATTGCCACTTGGCGGCTTAGCCGCCAAGTGATAGAATGTAGGCAATATGGATGTGAAAATTGAGCCGGGGTGGGAAAAAGCGCTTGCGGAGGAATTTGAAAAACTTTCAAAGAGCTTGCCGATTTCGTGAAAAAGGGATACCGAAACGGAAAGGTTTATCCGCCGGCGAAACTTATTTTTAACGCTTTTAACCTCTGTCCCTTTGACAAGGTTCGCGTCGTGATTATCGGGCAGGATCCCTATCACGGGCGCGGGCAGGCGCACGGCTTGTGCTTTTCGGTGCCGGATGGGGTCCCGATGCCTCCTTCCTTGAAAAACATTTTCAAGGAAATCAACAGCGATCTCGGCTTGCCGATTCCGAAATCCGGAAATTTAGAGCATTGGGCGCGGCAGGGCGTTTTGCTTTTGAACACGACCCTGACCGTTCGGGAAGGAAGCCCGACATCGCATTGCGGGCGGGGTTGGGAGAGATTCACGGACGCCGTTATCAAAAAACTTTCAGACGAAAAAGAAGGGTTGGTGTTTCTGCTTTGGGGTCGCCACGCCAAGGAGAAAGGAAAGGTGATTGACCGAAGCAAACACCTCGTCCTTGAGGCGGCGCACCCGTCGCCTTTTTCCGCAACAGCCGGATTTTTCGACTGTAAACATTTCAGCAAAACCAACGACTATCTCGCCGCCCGCGGAGAAAAACTGATATGTTGGGTCTCGGAAAAACCGTAGTTGAGTTAACGAAAGGGTAGTATACTGAAAAAATGATGTTCATAAAGCTATTTCAAGAGCTGTCAAAAAAAGATATTGCTTTTGCCGGAGGTAAAGGGGCTTCTTTGGGTGAAATGACACAGGTTAATCTTCCTGTTCCACCCAGGTTTGTTATACTCTCAAGCGCATTTGAGAGGTTTTCGGATGAAACAAACATAAATGTAGAGATAGATGCAAAATTGCATACCGTTGACAAAAACATAATACATACAGTGGAGGAAGCATCTCAAAAAATTCAAGCTATCATTTTGCAAACAAAAATTCCGCAAGATATTGCGGAAGAAATACAAAAAGAATTCAAAAATCTCGGCTCAAAATATGTCGCTGTGCGTTCAAGCGCGACAGTCGAAGACGGCTTTACTGCCGCTTGGGCGGGTCAACTGGACAGTTTTTTGAATGTAACAAAAGAAAATCTTTTGGAAAATGTTCGTCAATGCTGGGCCTCTCTTTTTACGCCTCAGGCGATATTTTACAGATTTGAAAAAAATTTTCACAAGCAAAAAATATCCGTTGCGGTGGTGGTTCAAAAAATGGTGGAAAGTGAAAAATCAGGTATCGTTTTTTCCGTACATCCGGTCACACAAGACAGGAATCAAATCATCATTGAAGCCGGTTACGGACTTGGTGAAGCAATAGTTTCCGGCTCAATAACTCCGGACGCTTATGTGGTAGAAAAAGAGCCACGCAGAATTATTGACAAAAACATAAATACACAGGAGCGAATGCTTGCAAGAGCGAAAGACGGCGGTGATGAATGGCAAAGTATATCAAAAGAAAAAAGAAAAAAATCCGTTCTTGATGATAAACAAATTATGGAACTTACCAATCTGGTCCTTAAAATTGAAACTCACTACAAATTTCCGCAAGACATTGAATGGGCATTTGAAAAAGGGAAATTTTATATTGTACAAAGTAGACCGATTACAACATTGAGGGATGTTAATAATAAAAATGACGATATTATAAAATTTATTAAAAATCACAAATTTTATAAACAATTAACTCATCCGTTCATGCCCGTAATATACTTTGAATCAATAATGAAAAGTTACGACAATAATCCCTTGCAAGAAAAATTAAATATTAAAAAGCTTCCGAATGTTATTGAAGTATTAAGAAACAAATTTGAAGGTTGGGATGATCAAAATATACAAAAAATAACCAACAGAAAAGAAATAAAACTGGTTATAGACCAAGGTCGCAAGACCATGAAACAATATAATGGGCTGATTAAAATTCTTTTACAACAAAATTATTTAAAATTAAAAAATGATGAATTCGCTGAGGCTGTAAAACTGTTGGATGGAATTTGTACGGAAATATATCAGACATATATATATTTTATCCATGAATTTTTTGAAACCGATGATAAGGATTTGGTCAAATTATTGCCGGAGGTTAGAATGGAGCTTTCGGGATTTGTTGATAAGATTTATGAATGTTGCGTTGCTTTTGTTGAAAATTTAGATAAAAGATTTAAAGATGTTTCAGAAACTGTTTTATGGCATTCTTCTTTTGAGGATCTGATATTTTTACTGAAAAATCCCGGTTCCATTAAAAATTTTAAGAAGAGAATGAGGGGCAAAAAGGAATCAATAGTTTTTGTTTATGACAACAATCAGTTGCACATCATTAAAAACCAAAAACAAATTGAACGAATCATAAGTATTTTGGAGGAACGAAAAGAAAAAATTAATGTAGTGAATAAAATAACCGGCAACATAGTTTTTAGAGGAAAATCGAAGGGTAGGGTTGTAAAACTTTTAGAAAAAGATTATCCAAATGCCAAAGGTATTTTAAGCGGAAAAAAAAATTATATTTTAGTTACCCCGATGACTCGCCCGAAAATTGTTCCATACATGAAAAAAGCAACGGCTTTTATAACGGACGAGGGAGGAATCACTTGTCACGCTGCGATTGTATCTCGTGAGCTTAAAAAACCTTGTATTGTTGGAACAAAAATCGCCACCCAAGTTTTGAAAGATGGAGACCTAGTAGAGGTGGATGCGGAAAAAGGGACTGTGAAAATTATATCATAAACGAATAATTATCTTGTTTCCCGTCGCGGGAAGCCGATATACTGGGTCGCGGAAGGATAATTTTAAGATTAACAAATTTAAAAGATACTACGCAGATATAAAATTATCCTTCTAGGTTCAACATTTAAGCGTCTTGGATCGCGAAGTTATCCAAGAAATACCACTTCCTCCTAACCTTTGGCGGATACACCGCCACTTGTTTTGTGTTTGCCATATGATTTAACTTGATAAATTAAGATGATTAACCTTTGTCACCCCAATTTACCATAAATGTCACCTCATAAGGTTAACGCGATTGACAAAAACTAATTATTTTTGTACAATTCAAACAGATATATAACTCTTTAAAAAATAAACCTCGCCGAGCGAGGTAAAAAAGGAGGTGATTTAGATGACCGGTTTTATTTTGATTTTATTTTTGGCTTTTATCTCCACTATTCCGACCTCTATTTTTTTTGTCACTGACAAAAAAATGGCGAAAAAAATAAGCCGACTCCTCGAGGGGATGAGGCTTAAAAATGGAGCCGTGATTGTTTCGGTGATGCCGTATTATTGGCATCATGATGTGTTGTGGACACCACAACACATACCGGTAGTGGTAGACGTCTATCGTGGTGGACATCTATTAAAAAAGAGACTTGAGGAGGTAGTAAAACTCCTCAAAAAAATAGATGATAAAGAAAAAACAATAGCCATATGTCATGCATATGGCTATGAGTTGAAGTAAAGTTAGAGGGCGGAGTATTTACGTAAGTAAACCCCGCCCTTTTTTGTATTTTACCTTAGATATTTCCCGCGGTAAGAAGCCGATATGCTGGGCGCTTGAAAATTAATTTAGGCTTGATTTTTAGGCGCCCGTACTATAAACTGGGAACAGTCAGTTGTTTAAAGAATAAAAAAACAAAAAAGGAGAGGGAATGAAAAATGAAAAATGAATTGAGGGTTTTGGAGGATATGAATGAGAAGGTTTTGGTGTTTCGCTCTTACGCGGACGCCAAAAAGTTTTCTTTATTTCTTAAGATTTATGAGGACGAATCCGGTGCCGGCAACGGATATGGCGCGTACTGGTCGCACCGGTTCTATGTTCCCGGGTCAAGATTTTTGCCGTTTACGAACGGTATATATCTTGATTCCGAACCGATTCCCGTTTTTTCCGCAGACGAGAAGGAAGTGGAGAAAATAAATGCTGATTTTATCCGGGATATGGCTTGCGCCATACTCTCGGTTAGGTTCGCAGATGAACCTTGTGAAGCATTAAAAAAGTTTGCAAAAAGGATTTCCAATTCCGTTAAGCAGGCGGCGGATAAGGGAATCACATTCCTTTTAAATGTAGAAGATTTGCCTGACGCCCAACGGCCCGCAGTGGGGGATATGTACAGGATTCCCCGGAGCCGGATGGATCTCAACGACGAGAAACTCGCTTTTTTCAGAGAAGGGAAGGTCGTTGAGGACTTGGGAGAAAAATTGAAAGTTGTTTCCTGTTTTTCTTTTTCCAGCTTGCGGAAAGGAGAAAAGCCGGAGGTGGGAGAAATACAGGCGTGGAGAGCCATCAAGATAGATGATTGGCTCTCACAATGTAATAAATAAGTGGATGTCTTAAGGCGTCGACCGCTTGGTTCGGCGCTTTTGTTTTTTCCGTTTTTTAATGGCGAAAAGTGTCAGTAACGGAGCAAAATGTTTCGCGTCTGTTCAAATCTCCACTCAACACCCGTGTCTTCAACCGGCCGCGCGTCTTCTTTTTTCGCGTATGCCCAAAGAACCCAGAGCAGGTTTGATACCTCTCTTTCTTTGAGTCGCTGATCAACAAGCTCGGAAAATTCCGAGACTGGTTTTTCTTTGAGATACTCGGCAATCATTCGTTCTTTAATTTGCGGGAAGTCGGGATGTTTTTGGATTGACGCCAAAAAGACGGCCAGCGAAAAACTCGGGTCGCCGAACGCGTTTTTCTCCCAGTTCAGAAAACGAAAACCGCCGCCGACTCTCAGGCAATGCCCGATATGGGCGCTCTTGAAAACAAAAACGGGGCCGTCTTTTTTCAGCACCCTTTGCAGGCGTTCTTCAAATTCATCAAGCATTTTTTCGGCCTTCGGCAGGATTTCTTTTTCAATTCGTTTTCCCTATTTTTCAGTTTTCCGGTTTTTCAAGATGATTTCCAGCCGTTCCCGCCAGCTTTGCTTGTGGTGTTCATAACTCAAAAGCCGCTCTTGTTTTTCCAGAATTTCCTCGGAAAGCCGCATTGAATTGATTTTGGCGATAAACTTCGCCACTTCGGGAAAGAGTCTGTCCTCCTCGTCTTGAGGCAGACGGCTGAAAATAATGCCATCAAGATATTCTTCAAGCATTGCTGGTTCGCCGAAAAAGTTTTTCGCCAGATGGAGAGGTTTTGGCGCGACACTGTATTCTTCCACGGCTTTCAGTGTTTCGTATTCGTCAATAATTCCGTTTGCCGGATTGCCCCATTCCGGTCCCTTGAAACGAAGGACAAGTTTTTTACGGTTTAGGGTCAATGTCCGCAATGGAAAAATCGCCGGCAAAAAAGCCAAGAGGGTTGTTCTCTTTAAGCCATTTTCTGATTTCCGGCATCATTGGCGCCTTTTTCATACTCTCATTATAGCCGAAAACAAAAAGGCGCGCAGTTTTTTATCCACTTTTCCGCAATCAGAAAATAAGGGCGTTTAGTGGCGGATTGTGTTAAAATTGTTGCTATGAATAAGGGCGTTTTAAGCGTAAAAAATGCATTGACTGGTGTTATAATATTGGGCGTTTTGATTGTTGGCGGTGTTTATGCGTTTAAAAACAATGAATTGAAGAATAATGCCAAGATTGTCCCCGCCGGTACGGAGCCACTGCAAGATAAGTCCTTTGTGAAAAATGAAAAAGAAAAAGAAGATCTTTTGTCCGAAAAGATTCAGTTGAAAAAAGATTGTTCTCTTCCCGCAAAAAAAGGCTTTATGGTAATACCCGGGAGAGTGATTTTTCCGAAAGGAATAAAGAATCAGGAAGATTACAAGATTATGAACCCCACTGACATCATACATCCTTTGAACATGGACCGGGATGGCTTTTTCTGTTTTTATTTGAGGGACCGGTCTGGATATTCATCCGTTCGGGCGTATACGCCCGACAACACGGGCATGCCGCTGGATACTTCCGTTAAGGGGCACGTTGAAAGCATAGTGGTGGACGTAAGAACATCCGTTGTTGATTTAATCACTGAAAGGGCCGGTCCGGATAAAAAAAATCCCGATAATCTTTCCGATGCGGTGAAAAAACCTTACAGCATGAGCCGCGAAGAACTCACCAAACTTGTCTCCGCGGACTACGCCGTTAATGAGTTAATTGAGGCGATAAATAACGCGGAATCAATACCTCGCTACCTTGATAAAAACAAAAAACTGTTTTCTTTCTACAAAAAGGCTCTCGATTCGGTAAATTCTGAATTGAAAAAGAGAGGAGCTTTTTAATTCAACGCTTTTGCGCTCTTATTGCAATTAAACAAATGGAGAAAAAATATGTTGTTTTGGATAAGGAGGTCGGAGAAACTCCCTTGGGCTTGTTGGACAGCTTTAGGGAGGCGAATCATTGGGTTGGCGATAAAAAGCTTACTTACGCCGGACGGCTTGACCCGGTGGCGAGCGGGAAAATGATTGTCTTGATTGGCGAGGAATGCAAAAACAAGGAACAATATCTCGCGTTGGACAAGGAGTATGAATTTGAAGTTTTGTTCGGTTTCGCGAGCGACACCGGAGATGTTTTGGGGCTTGTTGAGGGCGGCGGGACGCGCCTTTTCAGCGAAGAGGAACTGGAAAATGCCTCTCGAAAATTCATCGGAAAAATTTCCCTGCCGTATCCCGCTTTTTCCTCAAAGACCGTCCAAGGAAAACCGCTTTTCGCGTGGGCGCTTGAGGGACGGTTGGATGAAATTGAAATTCCCCGCAGGGAGTCGGTTGTTTACGAATTGTCGTTTGAAAGTTCGCGAACAATATCAAAAAAGAATCTGCGCGCGGAAATTTTTGAAAAAATCGCAAAGCTTGCTCTGCCACAGGACACCGGACGGGAAGATTTTCTCGGAAAAGATTTTCGTAAAAAAGAAATATTGAACAGGTGGGAAGCCGCGCTGAACGAAGCGAACAACAAAGAATTTCAAATAGCGAAATTCATTTGCGCTTGCTCGTCCGGAACCTATATGCGGACACTGGCGGAGGAGATGGGAAAGATTCTCGGCGTAAAGTCGCTCGCTTTTTTCATCCACCGAACGAAAGTCGGAAAGCGTAAAGGGATGGGTGTTTTAGGCACACACATTTGTCGGTTTAATTAATTGGTAATCTTTTAAAAACTGATTGGGCGATTTTGGCGAGGTTGCCGTTGATTTTTATATCGCGGTGTGCCAAACTGCAGGCAGAAAAAGCAAATTTGCTCGGATTCCGAGCGAGTTTTTAAAAATTCAAAAGCCCTTGAAAAGGGCGAAAGGAGGGAAGAATGAAAAAAATAATCGGATCAGCGCTAAAGGCGCTGATTTTAGCAGTCATTTTTTTCGTAGTAGGCTTTGTGGGGGGGGGATGACATACACCGTTTTCTTCCCCATAATCGCAATCGTCGCCGCAATTGCATGGAGCGCAACGACCATTAAGAATCCAGTCAAGACCGCATTCTTGACTGGATTCATAGCCACCGGATGGAAGGTGGCGTTAATGATGAATCTTGGCTTCCCAAACAAGGGAAGCCAACTGGACAGTCTAATGATAGTCTCTGTGCTGGGGTTTTATGCCCTGGCATTTTACGGAGAGTGGCGGCGGTGCAAAAAAAAGAAAATAACATAAAAAAATAAAAAGGATTTGAAGCAGGGTTGTCGGGATAAAACCGGCAGCCCTTTTTTGTTTAAGAATCTCCCGCCCGGGACGTCCCGGGCAACCAACCCTTTATTTAATATGTTTTTTAAGGTAGAATCACAAATACTGTTTTGAATAAGGAAAACATACAATCTCCGACGGGAATCATAATCATAACTTCAAAAGGCGTCGGCTATGTGGCGGTTGAGGAACTTGAGGAAGATGTTTTGATAGAACCGCATTTTTTGAACACCGCCCTCCACGGCGACGAGGTGGAGGTTGTTTTGTTTCCGCAAGTGAAAGGCGAAAAGCTGAGTGGCGAAATCGCGAAAATACTAAAGAGGGCGAAAATGAAATTTGTCGGCGTGGCGCAGAAGAAAAAAGGCGCCGCCATCTCTTTTGTGGTTGCCGACGATAAAAGGATGTATGTTGATATTTTTCTCCCTCCCACTGAAACAAAAAAAGTAAAAAACGACGACAAGGTTTTCGTTAAAATAAAAGAATGGAGCGATCCCAAAAAGAATCCCGAAGGGGAAATCATAAAAGTAATAGGGAAAAAAGGAGACAACGACGCGGAGATGGAATCCATCGTTTTGGAAAAAGGCTTTACGGTTGAGTTCCCCCAGGAAGTTGAAAAAGAGGCGGAGCGTTTGGTGGAAAAATCAAAACCGATTCCTGAAAAAGACATCGCCGGAAGAAGGGACTTTAGGGGTGTCATCACTTTCACGATTGACCCTGAGGACGCCAAAGACTTTGACGACGCGATTTCATTCAAACAAATCTCGGACGGTTTGTTTGAAATAGGAGTGCATATCGCCGATGTTTCTCATTATGTCAGGGAGGGGACAGCGATGGATAGGGAGGCGTTTCATCGGGGAGTCTCCATTTATCTCGTGGACAGAACCATCCCGATGCTCCCGGAAGCAATTTCAAACGATCTTTGCAGTTTAAGACCACGCGAAGACAAACTGGTTTTTTCAGCGGTTTTGACCGTTTCCTCCGGCGGAGAAATTAAAGAAAAATGGTTCGGAAAATCCGTCATCAATTCAAACAAAAGGTTCGTTTATGAAGAGGCGCAGGGAATTTTAGACAAAAAAAGCGGAGAGTATTTTAACGAATTGAACAGATTGAATGAACTGGCAAAACTTTTCAAGAAAAAAAGAATGAAAGAAGGGGCTTTGGATTTTGACAGCGTGGAGATTAAATTTGAACTTGACGCCAAAGGCAAACCGGTAAGAATCATTAAAAAGCAGCGGCTTGATGCGCACAAGCTTGTTGAAGAATTCATGATACTCGCCAATGAGGAGGTGGCGTCGCATTTGAGCAAAGAAATCAAGGAAGCGAACAAGGGGATGTCCATTTATCGCGTTCATGATGTTCCAAAGAAGGAGGCGATGAGTGAACTTTTAATCTTTTTGAAAGCGTTGGGGTATGACATTGAAGTGAAAGGAGAAAATATTTCATCCAAGGAATTGAATGCCATCTTTGAAAAAATTAAAGGCAAGCCCGAGGAGGAACTTGTAAAAACGGTCGCTATGAGGTCTATGGCGAAGGCGATTTATTCCACCAAAAACATCGGGCATTACGGTTTGGCTTTGGGTAATTATACGCATTTTACTTCCCCCATAAGAAGATATGCCGATTTGATAGTGCATCGGATTTTGGAAAAGCATATCATGGGAAGACCGCTTAGCAATCAAGAAATGGAAAGGTATTATAAAGCCGCCGCGAGTTTGTCTCAAAGGGAGGTTGGCGCGGTTGAGGCGGAAAGGGCTTCCATCGCTCTCAAACAGGTTGAGTATATGCTGGACAGGGTTGGGAATGTTTATGAGGGGATAATTTCAGGAGTGACTAAGTGGGGGATATTCGTGGAAGAATTAAGCACCAGAGCGAGTGGAATGATAAGAATGAGAGATCTTAAAGATGATTTTTACGAATTTGACAAAGAGGCGTATTCCATCATAGGCAAGAAAACCAAGAAAAAATACTCCATTGGCGATAAAGTTAAAATAAAAGTCGCCGGAGGCGATCTGGAGAAAAAGACCATTGATTATACTCTTGTTTGATTGGCGCGCGAATTGTTTTATAGTATCATTAACACTGAAAGCAGTAAAATGAACCAACAAATTTTAGCATACATCAAACAGGAAGCGAAAAGCGGACGAAGCCTTAAAGAGATTAAAAAATCATTGATGCAGATGATGAGGTTTAATAATTGGAGCGCGCCCCAGATTGAGGGGGCTTTGAATCAATTTCAAGCACAATCGGCTGTCGGTAAACCGGAAATGCCAGAACCGACTGAATTGCCTGACTCCAATCCCTCGGCTTACATTAAGCCAAAGAGCCGTTTTGGCAAGATTCTCGCCACAGCGTTTTTACTCGTTCTGTTTTTGGGCGGCGCGAGCGCGTATGCTTATTTTTATATTTTTCCATCACCGGAAAAAGTGATTCAGGAAATGTTTGAGCAACAGCAAAAAATAAATTCTTTCGGGTATAAATCTCAAGTGGATTTGAAAATTTCTTCGGAAAAAGGAAGCGTGGCGAATGGGCGTTTTTTGATAAAGGTGAATGGGCAATACGATATGAGAGACGCAAAAAACATCAAATCGTTGTCCGTTATTGACGCCAATCTTTCCGGAGGATTTTTCGGAAATTTGTCCATTAGTTTGGAAGCCAGAACCTTTGGAGATATTTCATACATTGAGGCGACTAATCTTCCCAAATTGGGATTTATTGATCTGAGTCCAATACAAAATAAATGGATTAAAATTGACGCGAAAGACGCGGCTAAACAACTGGGTATGAGTGGAGAGTTGGAAAAAAGGGAAGAAGAAAAAAACAAAATACAGGATGTGTTGCATGAACGGATGGATGAGATAACAAAACTTTTTAAAGAATTAGGGGTTGTTCAGTCAATTGACAAACTTCCTAACTCAGTTTTAAACGGCCATAAAACTTATCATTATAAGATATTTGTTAACAAGGACGCCTTGCGCGGTTTTTTATCGGAGACTTTGAAAATAGTTGATCCGAAACAAAAAATGAGCAAAGAAGAGTCGGTCTCGTTTAACGGTTTTTTTGACAGTTTGAGAATTAAGGATGTGGAAGTTTGGATAGGGAAAGAAGATAAACTCCTTTACGGGGTTTTGGTAAACCTTAAATTGCAAGATCCGAAAAGCGCGTCCAATAACGAGTTTACTCTTGACATCAAATTCAATGATTACGATAAGCCGACTAACATAAAAGTTCCGGCAGGTGCGAAATCAATACAGGATGTTCTGAAGATGGGCGCTTCTTTGGGGAAATTTGGCGGTCTGGAGCCGGTCCAAAAGAAAGCGCTCGCCGCGAAGCGTGATGCGGAAATTAAACAAATCCGCTTCGCGTTAAAAGTGTATAGTGGTAAATACGGACATTATCCGACTGCATTAAGTCAGTTGTTTCCTGAATTTCTCCCCAAAGTTCCCGGAGATTCCGAGAGCGGGGTAAAATACGAATACAAGCCGCAACAAGATGGGAAGGGATACAGTCTTTGCGCGCAAACGCCGGAAGGGCAAAAGTGTTCCTTTTCTTTTTAAGTTTTCCGTATCAAATTAATCGCGCTTTTTACAAAAACAAGCGGGCGAGTTTTATTTCCGTGTAGGAGAAGCGCGGACCGAGGATTCGGCGGGCGGGAGTGAGTTTGGTACTCTTTGATTTTTCAAACGCCGCTTTTATTTTTTCAAATCTGTCCGGACGGGGTTTCAAATGTTCAATGTCAATTTTATCTCCCCGTTCAATCAGTTTTTCAAGATGGTTGACGATGGTTTCTTCCGTCATCTCCCTTTCCGCCGCCATCTCGGCGATGCTCATCATCTGTCCGACAAGGTTTTTCGTGATATCGTAGGTGCTGATTTTTTCTAAGCCGCCCGAGCGGACTCCGCCGGGGCCGGAAACGGCGCCAATGAATTTTTTCTGCTCTTCTTCTTTTTTCGCGTCTCCCATTTTTTTCAACTCTTCAATCGTTCGTTCGGACATCCGCGCCAGATCTTCGTCAAGCGACAAAATTTCCTCGTTTACCCTTAACGCCATATCGTTCATTCCAAGCAGTTTCAGTCCTTCCAGCGTTTTTACCCGCGAGATGGCGACATAGCCCATCCCTTCAACAAAGGAACTTGAAAGGTCAATTTCCGCCGCGTCCATACTCATTCCCTGGCTTTTGTGGATGGTTATCGCCCACGCCAAACGCAAGGGCAATTGGCTGATGCTCGCTTTTATTTTGCCGTCCTCTTCCATATTCCAATCCTCTTTTTTTACGGAAATTTTTCTTCCTCCCGAAATTTGAACAATGGGAAAGCCGGATGAATTAAATCCGATAACTTTTCCCATGGTGCCGTTGAAATATTTTTGCTCGGGATTGTTTTTTACGAACATAACCGCCGCCCCTTCTTTGAGCCGCAATTCTTCCGGAGCCAAACATCCTTTCTTCAGCGACTCCACCGCCGCCTTACCTCCGGCGTTGACGCGCATATCGTAGACTTGCTCCTTTCCGCCGATATCGTCAAGATGCCGCCTGTTGATGGCGTCCACATTCGCGTTATGGGTGTAAAGCTTGGTCGCCGTTCCATGTTTTATCTCGCCCCTTTGCCTTTCTTTCAATATTTCCAGAGTTTCTTCGCCGACATTGTTTTCCCTGATATCGCGGAGAATTTTTATGAGTGAATCGTCGCTGTGCCTGTGTTGTTCATGGAGGTAGCATATTTTCAAATCCATTTCTTGCCAAACGCGGGAGCCGTTCACGAAAGACGCGTCCTCTCCACCCCTTGATATCGGCGGGAGCTGAAAAAAGTCTCCGCAAAGGATGACCTGTATTCCTCCGAACGGCCGCTCATCCCGCCGAACGGAGCGGCACACTTGGTCAACCAGATCAAGCCGAAAAGAATGGAGCATTGACACTTCGTCTATCACCAAAACTTTCGTGTTCTTGATTCTGCTTTTGATGTTCGGTCTTTGGGAAATGCGTTCCAAATCAAAGGGCGTCAGTTCGTCCTTGATTCCGATTCCCGCCCATGAATGTATGGTAAGCCCGCCGATGTGGGTGGCGGCGATTCCCGTTGAGGCGGTAACGCCCACTCTGACACCCCTCGCCTTGAGAAAGTTTATGTATTCGTTCAAAAGGAAAGTTTTTCCGCTTCCCGGCGCGCCGGTCAAATACGCGTTGTGTCCCATCTTTAAAATTAAACACATTGTATCACAATCCCGCCGGCTTGGAAATTTTTTTAGCGCAATTTGATTTCTCGCCCAAAAACCCCAAAACCGACAACCGTTGTCGGTGCGGAAACGGGAATAGGAGTATCCCGGCAAGAATTTAATCCACTTAGGTGCAAGGCACCTAAGTGGATTAAATATCGGTGGATTTTGCGGAACGCAAAAAGTTATCCACATCCGCGCTAACGGCGCTATGCGAAGGAAAAAATATCTTGTATACTGAAGATAATGGGGTTGAATAGAAAGAAAGTAATCGCCTTGATTGTTTTGGCGGCTGTCA
>QIJB01000034.1 GCA_003231675.1 Candidatus Campbelliibacteriota bacterium
GGAAGGCGAGCAAAAAAGAGATTGGCGGAATAATCAAGGATATGGCGGAAACAATGCTGAAAGCGAACGGGCTTGGACTGAGCGCCAATCAGGTTGGTCTGAATATCCGCTTGTTCGTGGCGCTGATTCCGAACGAAAAAGACGAGGATGATGGAAAATTCTATTCCATTTTTAATCCCAAAATTGTTAAATTTTCAAAAAAGAAAATTGTTATGGAAGAGGGATGTTTGAGCATTCCCGGAGTTTACGGACTTGTTGAAAGGCCAGAAAAAATCGCGCTTTCCGGACAGGACGCGAGTGGGAAAAAAATTAAAATCCAGATTGGCGGACTCGCCGCCCGCGTTTTCCAGCACGAAACAGATCATCTGAACGGAATTTTATTTATTGACAAAGCGACAAACCTGAAAAAAAGCGATTAAAATTCACTTGGCGGCTTAGCCGCCAAGTGATGCATTATGGAAAAAACAGAAAACAAATCAAAAATAAAAATTGCGTTCTTTGGAACACCGATGGTGGCGGTGTACGTTTTGGATGAATTGGAAAAAGCCGGTATTTTGCCGGATATCGTCATAACTGCGCCGGACAAACCGAAAGGAAGAAAAATGCTTGTCACTCCCCCGCCGGCGAAAGTGTGGGCTGAAAAACGCGGCATTCCGGTTGAGCAGCGATTACAGAGAAGCTGAAAAGCGAAGGATATGATTTATTTCTTGTTGCCGCCTACGGAAAAATTATTCCGAAAAGAATTCTGGAAATCCCCGAACACGGGACGCTCAACGTGCACCCTTCTCTGCTTCCCAAGCTTCGCGGGGCTTCCCCCATTCAATCGGCAATAAAACGAGACGGGTGTGACGATAATGGTCGTGGATGAGGAAATGGACCACGGTCCGATACTGACCAGTGAAAAGTTAAAAGTGAAAAGTGAAAAGTTCCGATACGGAGAATTGGAAGAAAAGTTGGCGAGAATGGGGGGAAGACTTTTGGCGGAAGTGATTCCGCAATGGATAATGGGAAGGATTGAACCTGTGGAGCAGGAACACAGCAAGGCGACCCACTGCGAAAAAATTACCAAACAAGACGGCTTAATAACCGAAGAAGATTCGCCGGAAGAGGTATTCCGCAAAGTCCGCGCTTTCACTCCTTGGCCCGGAGCGTATTTTTTCGCGAGTGGCAAAAGAATCATCATTACCGAGGCGGAAATGGAAAATGGCAAACTTATCATAAAACGCGTCAAACCGGAGGGGAAAAAGGAAATGCCCCTTGAAGATTTTTTGAGGGGCAACAAGAATGCGGAGGAATATATCAAAAAACTGGTTGAAAATAAATAACTGAAAAATTTTACAGCTCCACGCCGAACAATCAATTATCCCGCTATAAAGGCGTAACCGACGAGAAAAAATAAAATACCGATGGCGGCGTAAAATAATATTTTGTCAATCATAATTTATCGCGAAAATCAATCGCGCGCTCTTGGTGGTTTTTCCGAACCGAGCTGAAACTACTTGATAATTTTTACTGATTCCACTGTTGCGTCCTTAAGGGGATGGTCATTTTCATTCACCTGGAGATTTTCAATCTTATCCACCGCATCCATGCCATCAATCACCTTGCCAAAGATGGTGTAATCACCGTCAAGCCATGGAGCACTACCGGCGGTTAGGATAAAAAACTGACTGCCATTCGTATCCCGACCCGAGTTAGCCATCGCAACAACTCCGCGAACCATCTTGTATTTGTTGTCCTCGTTTTTAAAAACATATCCCGGTCCTCCCTGACCGTCATTGGACCAATCGTCGTCTTTGCTGTTGGGATCGCCACCTTGAATCATAAATCCTTTGATGACGCGGTGGAATTTTGTCCCATCATAGAAACCGGACTCTGAAAGTTTTATAAAGTTCTTGACGGTGTAAGGAGCGTCCTTTTCAAAAAGTTCCACCCTGATAAGACCGGAGTTTGTTTTGATGTCAGCCACCGGATTTTCCGTTTCCGAATGAATTAAATTTGATTGTGAATTATCCATAATTTGTTTGGCGCTTTTTAAGCCTTTATAAAATCCCGCAAGCGCCAAGAGAACGCCGGCTATGATAACAAGAAATATAAGCCAGTGAACCTGTTTTCTAATCACGAGAAAATGAAATTATTTTTTTAAACAATCTGGCTCCGCGTTTAACAAGCGTCATTTCCCTTTCCTTTACCCGAATCAGTTCTCTCTTCATCTCGTCTCTCGCGTCATCAATGGCGGCGTATAATCCCTCCTGTTCCGATTCAACGCGAACCCCCTTCTCAATATGAGGGAGTCTTATTTGTATTTCGGCGCGATAAATATCTCCTTTTTGGTGATGTCTTGTCGTCAAACCGACTTCCACCCACGCTTGAACACTGGCATCCGGATGGTGAATGAATTTTACCAATCCCCCAACCTTTTCGTCAATATACTCTTTAATGTCCGGCGTAAGCTCAAAATTTGTCGCCTTTATGTTTATTTGCATTTCAGTCAATACAGATGATGATTGCTTGCATCTTGGACGAATGCCCGTCTTGGTGAAAAACAACCATAAAATGAAATTATTTTATAAAAACTTGATACCCGGCAAAAAGTCACAATTTGGATTCCGCCGAGCATATCTCTATATTAGCAAATTTTTAAAAATAAAAAAACACCCTGAAATAAAAAGACCCCGGTTTTTTACGCCGAGGCCACATGACTCACTCTTATTTAACGGAGAGGATGACGTGAACCGTCCTCTCCTTCCCCTCTTTTTCCAGAACTAGGACTTTGATTACATCGCCCGGTTCCAGAAAAAGTTCCAGCCTCTGGGTGAAATTTCCGCCACCCATGGCTGAATCAAAAATAAGAGTTGTCCTTTCCTCGTCGTCCGTTTGCAGGACAACAAGAAAAGAATCTCCTGTTTTTTCCGTTTTTATTATCTTCCCTTCCAGAGGGAAATAATCTTTTTTTCCGCCATTATAAATGGCGATAAAAAAGATTATCAGGAATAAAAATACCCCCAGATAAATCGTTATTCCTTTGTTCATTTTTTCCCCCTTTATTTTATTTTCTTGAACTTAAGCTTAATTCTGCGTGTAGCATAACAGAAAATACAAGGAAGTCAAGACCAAACCCGCGAAAACGGGTGCGCGGGTTTTTTCCGTTAAAAATTTATTGAGTCGGACTTATGTATTTTTTTCTTCTTTCGCAAGGTTGAAATTGGAATATGAAGCGTCTCCCGTAACTTCTTTTTCAATCTCAATAAACGGGGGGATAACAATTGTGTCGTTCTCCTCTGTAAGCTCAATCTCCATCACGGTCAACCCCGGCGGATTCAAGAAAAAATCAAGTTCAAAATATTGTCCCCTATAAACAAAGCAGTGCCTGTGTTTCCTTATCACTCGCGTGTTCGGTTTTTTCATTTTCTTTAAATTGAGATATTCCGTGGCGGTTATCGCGACTTCCGTTTCTTGTCTTGTTCCGGGGTGCATTTTTATTTTTTCCGTCCTGTAATATGTTGCCGACCCGTCCTGCGCCCTTTTTCTTATTCTTATTTCGCGATTGTCAGGGGAAACGAGATACATCTGTTCAATAAAAATTTTTTGCGCGGCTTGAAAACCGGCATGCGACATGTCAGGCTCGTTTTTCAACAAAAATTTCCTTTCGATTTCAAGCGGAGCGGGAATGCCCAAAACTCTGGACATGGCATTCATTGCTCTTTTAATCTTTGATTCAAAGCCGGTACTGTTGTCTATAACTCGCAAATGAGGATGCCCCACCCAGGCGTTCATGGTTTTTTGGTCCGCCAGTTTCGCTTCCTCCAACCCCTCGCGACGAGCGCTGTTGTTTTCCATGGTATAAAAATTTTCCGCTCCAATGGCCGCCGTTACAAGATGGATTACTCCGTCAAAACTGTCTCGGGCATCGTGAAGCGTTAATTTTTCCCCATCCAATAACGCTTCAAAATACCCGTCTTCCATATAAGCTTTCACGTCCATCGGTCCGCGATCAAAAATTATCACACTTTTCTCAGCGGGAAAAATTCCGGCAAGCGCGTTGAACCGCTTTCTTAATCCCATTTGTATTCTGAACATTTCTTTCTCAACAAGAAAATACTTCTCCGGGTCATTTTCCGCAATCAAAGAGATATCGTTGACCCCACCGTTGATGAGCATGGTCGCGACTTCGGGCACAAGAAAAACCCTAAAACCTTTATCCATAAGTTTTTCTCTGATGTAATTAAGGGCTGTTGTTTTCCCGGCGCACGGTCCGCCAGTTAAAACTATTTCCGTCGCGCTTTTTTTCATATTGCAAATACTTTAACAAAAAACGAGCCCGACGGCAATTTGTCGCCCGCCACGCATTTCCCCCACCACCGAAACCAAATTCCCGAAGATTCTCCGTCGCGGAAATATGGGAGTTAAGCCCTTCTCTTTGATTTAACTCTTTCGCCTTCTTTAAGAATCTGTTTCCTTAGGCGGACGCTGTTCGGAGTTACCTCAAGATACTCGTCGCCGGACATCAACTCCAATCCGGATTCTATCGTGAGCGGCTGTGGCGGGGCGAGCTGAATATTTTCGTCCGAACCGGAGGCGCGCATATTGGTGAGATTTTTTCCTTTAACCGGATTGACCGCCATTTCGTCCCCTTTTGAAGTGTTGCCGATAACCATTCCCTCGTAAACTTCCGTTCCCGGTCCGATATACAAAGTCCCCCTGTTCTGTAAATTATTAAGCGAAAAAGCGAGCGCCTTCCCGGATGCCATTGATGTCATTGAACCGGTCGCTCTTTTTTCTATCTCTCCGACATACGGCCGGAATCCTATAAAACGGCTCGTTAAAATTCCGTCCCCTTTCGTGTCAACGGTAAATTCGCCGCGGTATCCCAAAAGTCCGCGCGTCGGACCTTCAAAAATAATCCTCGTTGTAGCGTCCTCTTGCTTCATATCTTTCATAATGACCTTCCTTTTGCCGAGCTTTTCTATCACCACTCCCTGAAACTCGTTCGGAACATCAACGGTGATTTCCTCAAACGGCTCGGTTTTTTGCCCTCCCTCTTCTTTAATAATCACCTGTGGCTGAGAGACCTGCATTTCATATCCCTGGCGACGCATATTTTCAAGCAGAACAACTATGTGGAGCTCTCCCCTGCCGTAAACTTTAAAGGATTCCACCTAAAATCAACTTTGAGCCCGACATTGACCTCCAGTTCTTTCTCCAGTCGCTCCCGAATCTGGCGCGATGTCAAAAATTTTCCCTCGCGACCGGCGAACGGAGAATTGTTTATCAAAAAATTAAGCGTAATTGTCGGTTCGTCAACTTTAATCGCCGGTAATGGCTCCGCGTCCTCTTCGGAGCAAATCGTTTCGCCGATAAAAATGTCCGGCAATCCGGCAACCATAACAATGTCGCCCGCGAACGCCTCCTCCGCCTCCACTCGCGCCAAACCCTTAAATGTGAAGAGTTTCATTATTTTTCCAGATGTCTTTTTTCCTTCCGGTGTCAAAACAAACACACTTTGTCCGGCGCGAACTGTTCCCTCATAAATTCTCGCCACCGCCAAACGCCCCAAAAAGTTATCATACGCCAGACTGAATGGCTGGGCTCTCAAGGGCAGTTTAGCGTTATTCGGCGCCGCCGGAACATTGGCGAGTATTTCATCCAGAAGCGGGTCAATATTTTTTCTTTCGTCATCAAGATTTTTCATCGCCACGCCGTCCCTCCCCACCGCGTAGATTACGGAAAAATCCATCTGCTCGTCCGTAGCGCCGAGATCCATAAAAAGTTCCAGCACCTGCTCCTCCGTCCTGTTCGGGTCGGCCGCCGGCTTGTCTATTTTATTTATGACGACAATCGGCTTAAGTCCGAGTTCAAGAGATTTTTTAAGCACGAAACGGGTTTGTGGCATGGGACCCTCCTGAGCGTCAACGACAAGCAAAACGGAATCAATGGAACGCAAAACCCGTTCAACTTCAGAACCGAAATCGGCGTGCCCGGGAGTGTCCACGATGTTTATCTTTGTCCCCTTGTATATGGTGGCTGTGTTCTTGGCGTAAATGGTAATCCCCCGCTCCTGTTCAATCGCGTCGGTATCCATACTCATCCCCGTCTCAAACATCCCGGTCTGACGCATAATCGCGTCAGTCAAGGTGGTTTTTCCATGGTCAACATGGGCTATAATGGCTATGTTTCTGATTTCCATAATCTTAAAAATAAAAAGCCCGAACGGGCATTAATCAACAACAACTTAACTATACCGTAAACCCGACCTGAAGTCAAAAAATAAACCGCCGGTTATTCAAAACCGACGGTTTCAGTTCGCTTTTTATTCTTCTACCGGCACAAGAACCGTTTTCAACGGCTTTAGCTTGTCATAGTCGTTCCTAGGGAACGACGGGCCCTTAAGGTGCGCGACCTTCAGGACTTTAAAGTCCTGGCCTCTTTCCTCCAAGAGGCAAACCAGACAGCTCCTCCAGGGTCCATATTCACTCACTCCTTCTATAACTGTTTCGTGGTCGCAGGTGCCTTGTAGCTCTTCAAGCAGCCGCTCTTGTTCTTCCTTTAGTTCTCTCAACTTCTTATAATTTCCGATAATTTGCTCTCTTACTTTCTCGTCATACATTTGTCTCTCCTCCTTCTTATCCCACCCGGCAGGGCTTTTTTAAAAAACGATAACTGTCTATCATACTATCAACTCCGTCAGATTCTAGCAAGTTTTATCCGAATTTCCGAGAGTTGATGATTTTATGGTAGTATTTGAAAATGGAAATCTTGTCCGGAGAAGAAGAAAAGAAGGCGCTTGAATACATCAGCAAGGCCGCCGAGGCCGCCCGACTCGCCTCTTGCGAAAGATCAAAATGCGGCTCGGTGATTGTTAAAGCGAGCGAAATAATCGGAAGCGGATTCAACAGCCCGCCGAGAAATTCCGAAAGCCAGAGGCGATGTTCTTGTAAAAAAGATTCTTACCACAAGAAAGTGACGGATAAAACTTGCTGCGTCCACGCCGAGCAAAGAGCGATAATGGACGCACTGGCGAAAAACCCTGACAAACTCGCCGGCTCAACACTGTATTTTGTCCGGCTGGACGCAAACGGAAAACCGTCAAGGGCGGGAGACCCCTATTGCACGATTTGCAGCAAAATGGCGCTTGACGCCGGAATCGCCGAATTTGCCCTGTGGCGCGAAGAAGGAGTCTGTGTTTACGACACCGAAGAATACAACACGCTTTCATTCCACTTCGAAAGCGGGCATGCCTGAATATTTCCAAGTGTTCACCTTCCATAATCAAAATTTTATGGTAATGTTTAAATAAGATTGGCGCTCTCCTCTCGCGGAATAAGGTCAATCCGATAAACAATCCATAAAGCAAATCATTTTAAAAAGCATGACTTTTGAAAACCCTAAAAAACAAACAACCCCGGAAGACGAAAACCGAAAACCGATTGCGGATATGGATTCCATTTTGGAAAAGATACCCCCGATAGAAGGGGTTTTTTCGCCTGAAGAGGAAGTGAAGAAAATACTTTCTTTCCCAAAAGAGGAGAGAAAGAGAGCCTTGGCGGAATTTCGGGACAAGCTGACGCGCCAGATGGAAGCGTGGGCGCAATGCAATATCATATTGGAGAAAAGCATAGAAGCCAATCCCGATATTCCCAAAAACGAACTGCGGAAGATTGTCGGGAAATTCGCCTCTGAATACGGATTTCCCGAAAACCAGATTAAAACGGCTGAATCAATCATAGATGATTACCTAAAAAAACGCCGGGGGGTTCTGGAAATGAGGGAGAAATATCCGAACGACATTGATTTGATAAACGAACTGACAGGATTGAGGTTTGGCGAGAAAGACAGGGATGATTTTGATCTTGTCACCGGACCGATGTATTTTGAGATATATTGTTCGGAGAAAAATGCCGCAACAATATATTACAGGGACAATTATCAGCCAACGGATTCGGAAGTGAATTTTAAAACTCTTGGTTTCGCATGCCAAACGGATGGCGGCTTAACCTTTCTTGTTATAAATACCGACTATGTAAAGTCTGGACCTCATGATTATTCAGAAACAATCCATCACGAAAGACAGCACGCAAAAGATAAAATCTTGATACCGAAACTGTTCCACAAAAAAGGAATTGGAAAGGATGCCCGGAAAAAAATTGATGAAGATACGCGAATCCCCTTCAAAGAATTATACAAAGAACTATTCGGTCCCACCGAAAGATACTACGAGCAAATGATGATGAAAAAAATAGACATGACTCCCGACGGCGAAGAAAAAGATTTTCTTCTCGGAGAAGTTGCGCGCTTGACAAGAGAAGCCGCCCTTAATTTACTTGTTAAAGGTGAAATATTCGCCAAATTCAAGGGCGGAGAAATTCTTCATAAATCAGATGTTTGGGATGGCTATTTCGCTCCCCACCATAGCTACGACTATCTTAGGGGCTTAAGGGCTTGCATAGAAGAAAAAGGCGGGCCGGCATGGAAAAAAAGAACCGAAAAAATATTGATTGAGGAATACCGGGAGATACTGGAAGACGCCGTCGCGACTTTCAATCGCTTGCTGAGGAATGGATACCGAACGGAAGAAGTTATCGCGATACTGACCGACAAACGCCTGACGGAATGGCCCAAGACGGCAGAAAGGATGTTAAAAGAAAAAGAAAAAAGAGAATCAAAATAAGACCCCCCTTCTAAAACCCCCTGCCCGACATTCCTTAAAAATCCCATGGAAAAAATAAATAAAAAACTCGTAATAATAAAGTACGGCACCGAAACGCTCGTCCGCAAGGACGGTTTCGGAAAGCTCAACATTGATTTTAAGACGATTGAAAAACACGGAGCCATTATAAACAGTTCCGCCAATCCGATATTGATGGTAAGTTCCGGGGCGGTCGGTATGGGAAAAACGCGCGCCGATTTTAATTATATAAAAGACGGTGTCGCCAGAAAGAGAGCCTTGGCGGCCGTCGGCAATCCCCGCCTTTCAATAAACTGGGACAAGGCGATAAGCGGGAAAGTCGTCCTCCAAGGATTGATTACGCACAAGGAATTTTTCCACGCAGACTCGGCAAACTCGCTAAAAAATATCATTTTCAATATTTACCGCAACCCGCTCTACGCAGTCATTCAGTTAAACGATAACGATTTTATTACCGATGAAGAACTGCGCGAATTTCGCAAAGGAGATTTTGGAGACAATGACGAACTGACGGCGTTGGCAACCGAGCTGTGCTCCGAAATATTTGAAAATGTTGAAGTTGTTATCAACACCGGTTCGGACGGCGTAATCAAAAATGGAAAAACTGTCGCCGAAATGTCCGCCGGCGATATGAGTGATGAAAAAATAGACTTATTGTGCGGAGAGGAAAAAACCGGAACGGGTACGGGAGGGATGCGAAATAAACTTAAAATCTTCCGCGACCTGTCAACCAAAACAGGGGTGGTCGTTCATATAATAAACGGGAAAAAACCGGAACAACTGGAAAAAATCTTGAACGGAGAATCAGTTGGAACGCAAATCTGCCAAAAATAATCCTTATTTCTGCGAAACCGCGTTTTTGCGTTATCATTAAAATAATGAATATATTCAAAATAATCGGAGCGTTGGGAATCATACTGATCTCAGTCGGAATTTTAACCAAAAAAAGAAAGACGGGGGATGTGTACTATATCCTCGGCGGTCTATGTTTGGAGGCATACAGCATCTATATCGGGGATATTATTTTTATTATCCTTCAAGTTATCTTTATCCTGTCCGCGGTTTACGATTTTTGCAAAATTCAATTTTCTAAAAAACAGACGCCAACCGGCTAGATTTTAAAACCGAACATCAGCTCCTCAAAAAAGGATTCACTAAATAAAAAAGGTTGGCAATTATAACTTTTCTTCATCGCGAGACGGTTCGGGAATGTCTTTTGTTTCGCGGTGATACAAGGGAATGACCCTAATGGCGAGGATTAACGCGAAGATGACGGCAAATCCGCACATAATTGAAGTTACTCCCACCAGTGTGTATTCATAGAGCGCGAGCACTATCGCCATTGGCATTATAAACGAAAGGTAGCCGATTACCATCCAGTAGAGCGCGTCTTTTTTTGCGTTATTCCCTTTTAATCGCGTCGCTTGGCGAAATGCCAGCCATATCCCAAAAAACAAGAAAGAAAAATAGTAGACGGAGAAAAGACTGTAAAGAGCGCTTCCTCCTTTGAAAATGACATAATTTCCTCCGCATGTCGCCCCGGTTATCACTACGGGAGAAAAAATAATATATAAAATCATCGCCCCGCCGGCGGCATACAACCACTTCATAACGCGTGTTGACCCCCAAATCTTCAAAATAAGATGTAAGCCGATTATCGGCAGAAGACTAATGGCGATTATGCCTATTTTCGCCCACAAGACGCTATCCAGACCTCCGCATATCTGATACTCGGCGAACTGGAATATCCCAAGCAAGACCAACAAGACCGCGGACAACCTTCCGAAAAATGTCGTTCTGCGTCGAATAAAAACATATGCCGCCAAAGAGATTTCAACGACAAAAGTCGCTATCATCACTTCCGGGGTAAAGCAGTAAAGGGTATTCTTTTTTTTAAACATTTTAAACATTGGTCTTTTTAGCTTCTCTTTTTTCTTTTTCTTTCAACATCCTTTCTGCCGTCTTCGGCCATTCCGCCAATCGCTTGTCCATAAATATCGCTATCACTTCTTCCGTCTCATATCCGTTTTCAAGCAAGCGATTGAAAGCCCCGACGGCGTTTTCAATCGTTTTTCTATATTCATCAACCAATATTTTCTCCACCCCGCCCCGCCATTGAGAATCAATGTCCTCGCTAACATAAGTTCTTATGTTTTTAACGTAATCATACGGTTTCAGGGGAGCGAAATATTTTTCCCACACCGTTGATTCTTTCATAATATCCCCTTCTTTAAACATGGCGAACATTTCATCCTTCGCGCTGTTAAGCACCTTCTCTTTAATAATCTGAGCATATTCTTCAATAAAAAGTTTCTTTTCTTGAGGGTCCGACTCCTTACGATGTTTTTCAAGCAATCTGCCTTCATAAACACCCTTCTCTATGTCAAAAAGTTTTTTCAGGATAACGCGCTCCAAAAAGGAGCCTATGCCGATTCCCATTTTTTTTCGGACTGAAGATTTTATCGGTTTTTCAAAAAAAAGTTTTTTCTCGAGAAGACTTCGGTTTTTTGCGTGTTCTTTTTCGTGGGGTAAAACCATTTTGTATAAATCGGGGTATTCTTTTTCCATGTCCTTGTTTATCACAATGTACGACGCCCTATTCCGTCTTTTTTGATGGAAACCGACAAAAGGGAAATTGCCTTTGTGTGGCTTCATTGAATTGTAGTAAATTTTTTCAGCGTTGGGTTCCGAACAGTGTATCTCAAAACACATCGGTCCTGTTTTGATTTTAAAATCATTTCTGTCTTTATCCCCAAAACTCAGTCTGGTCACCTTGTTTATCAAAGCGATATCGTCCGGGTATTTTTCTCTCAATTCCAGAACCTTCCTTCGTGCTGTGACATAATCATCTATGATTGATTCAGCCGTTTTAATCCGGTTTTCGGGAAATCCGTATTCGGAGGCGAATTTCCTGACAATCTCCCGCAGTTCGTTTTTGGGAATATCGGGATTGGCTTCTATGCTTTTCTCCAATATGATACTGCATTGCGCCCACGCTTCCATCTGGCGCGTCAACTTGTCCCGAAATTCCGCCAAGGCTCTCTTTCTCTCCTCTTTTGAAAAAGAGAGTATTTTCTTCACTTCTTCCTCAGGCGAAAAAACCCCTTCTATCGGGGGTATCTTTTTGCGGGCGGACCCCGTTTCGGCGGCCGTCTTCAATGCTTTGTTTTCTTCATTTGTCTGTTTTTCAAACCCCATTATTCTTTGTTATTAAAAAGAAAATACTAACCTTCATTATATATTATCACAGATATCCACGGTTGAATATGGCAAAAGGCTTCAGCCCTCCCTTATTCCGCCACCGCACATCCAACACTCCGCTTAAAAGAACAATAAAAATAACCCGCCAATCGCATGACTGGCGGGTTTTCCCGATTATTTTCTTGTTTACTTATCTTCCGGAACCAATACCGCTTTTAACGGCCTCAGTTCCCTATATTTAAAAAGTTCATCCCAAGAAACAATCTTCACAACGGAAGATTCGTCCCATAGGGCATCCGTCTTTTTATCATCGGCCTTTTCTTCAAGACCGCACACGGAACAAATCACTTTCTCGGGCTGAAAATTCAGCGCGAGAGTCTCAAATCTGCACCCTGATTTAACAACAGACGAATGGCTGCAACTGGCCACCAGTTCATCTCTGAGAATTTTGTTTTCCCCCCTGAGCCTTTTTATTTCCCTGTTGTTTCCAATTATTTTGTCCCTTGTATCTATTATTCCGGACATTTTTACTCCTTTTTTAAAAAACATTTTTTCAGCCGAGGGCTGTTATCTGGCTGTCATATTATCATCAAAAAAAGGTTACCGCAAGCCCGTTTTACCTCCCGCCAGTTGGCCGCAGGCGGCTTTTATCTCTCCGCCGAAACGGTATCTTTGGGTGACGGCAACACCCTCTTTTTCCAAAATCCCCTTGAATCTTTCCACCGGCCCGAAGGCAGAAAATCTCCTCCCGCCGGATTGTATCTGATTAAATTGACCATGTAGAGCGGTTTTCTCATAATTCTCGCGAGCCGGCGCGCGTGATTCGGCGAATCGTTTACGCCCTTGATGAGCAGATATTCAAACATCACCCTTCGCGAAGTTTTTTTGATGTAATCGTCAACCGCTTTCAGAACTTTTTCAAGCGGATACTTTTTATTCACGGGCATAAGTTCGGAACGCAGGGCGTCGTCCGGCGCGTGCAGAGAAATGGCGAGATTCAACTGCAATTTTTCTTCAGCCAACTTTTCAATACCCTCAATCACGCCGGAAGTTGAAATTGAAATCTTGCGCGCCCCGATGTTCAAACCTTGCTCATCGTTAAAAAGGCGGATTGCCGCCAAGACATTTTCGTAATTTAAAAACGGTTCGCCCATCCCCATAAAAACAATGTTTGATATTTTGTCGCCCCGCCTCGCGAAAAACAAAACCTGCTCCACGATTTCGCTTACAGTCAGATTTCGTTTAAATCCCATTTCGCCGGTGGCGCAAAACTTGCACGCCAACGGGCATCCGACTTGCGAAGAAACGCAAACGGTGTTTCTCTCCCCCGACTCCCCTTTGTGCTTCATCAGGACGGATTCAATTTTTAAACCGTCATCAAGTTTAATGAGTGCTTTCATCGTCTGCCCGTCATCCGATTCCAAAATCTCTCCTTTAATTTCAAGCGGGCATTTTTTGTTTAATCCCTCCTTCAGTGCCAAAGGCAACCAGGATGCCTTGAACCAATCATCAACCAAATTATGAAAAACCGCCTCCTTGGCTTGCTTAAGGCGGTATTTCGGCTCACTCTTTAAAACATTTTCCAAATTTTCTATATTCATTTTATTTTTAGTATAAAGAAGCGTTAAATTTTACCTATTATTTCTTTATACTTCAAGGTTTCATTCCTGCAGTTTTTTAAAAATTCTTCAAATGATTCTCTGTCTTTTAAATGTTTTTTGTATAAATCTTCAAAATGTTTAATCATTTTCTTTTTTCCGATTTTTACTTTTTGAAATTCAGGATAATATTCATGCCTGAATTTGCACAATTTTTGAATATCTTTATTGTAATTCAGTATGGCAGGAGCCAGAATCTCGCTCAACCTCCAGACCAAATGAGGAAAATCAAGTTCTTCCCTTTTTGTTTCCGGAAAAACTTCCATCCATTTCTTGAAATAGAAAAAATGTAAAACCTCATGCATTGAAAAAGGAATCACTAGGCGGATATTTTTGAAACCGATACAAAAACCCCACTCGTCTAAAAACCTTGGAAAAATAGGAGAAATGGAAACATAGGCGCTTATGGTTTTTCTTTCTTTGGGAATTTTCGTTTCCAGGTGTTCGGACAAAATTTTGAAGTATTCTTCATTTATCTTGTCCCATTCTTTTTGGTATTCTTTAACGGATTCATTCAAATGATCCTTGTTCTCTTTTATAAATTCGGCGGAATACTTGCGAATGCGTTTATAAAAATCGTTCGGTTTTTTGCCTTTCAGTATTTTTTTTAATTCTGGGTGGTTTCTGTAAATAATGCTGCTCCAATCCCACCCCGCCGAAGCGGATGTCAAAAAATAATTCAGCAACTCGGCTTCTCTTTTTACTGATGGCAATTTGAATTTTACTTTTAACATATGTTTTTAGAAACGCTCCCTCATCGCAATTTCTTTTCCATCGGCTGAAATTCGTAATCAGAACTCACAATGTCGCCTTTCACGGGGCTAATTTCGTCCGTTAACTCCTCTTTAGTTTTCCCCTTAATTTTGACGCCCCGAAAATAACATTTGATCCCCTTACCCTCCCGAAGAAGTTCCTTGTCCTGCAGATGGTAATGCAAATGAGGCTCGGAAGAATTCCCCGAATTTCCGCAAAGCCCGACAACCTGTCCGGACTTGACCTTCTCGCCGGCTCGCACCTTAACGCTTCCTCGCTTCAAATGCGCCAAAACGGAAACTTCTCCTTCATGGTGTTTGATGACGACCATGTTTCCCGGAAGCAAATCAATATTTGTTGACCCGGGTTTATTATCCCTTACGCCATCCACCGCTTCAATAACGACACCGGTGGCGGGAGACAAAATTTTTTCCCCGAAACAACGGTAATCCTCATTTCTCTTTCCTTCCGCTTTGCAGGTTTTGCCTTTATCGGAAACAATAACGAAATCAAAAGCGTATTTTTGGTTTAGAACGCTGTGGTGCGCGTTGAGCCTTTCTGTATCTCCCCCCCAAACCACCAGCCAGTTTCCACCGAAAGGCAACTTCAAGACTGTCTTGTTTCTCGCAGTTTCGCCTTTTTTCCGCTTCATATGTCTATTGAATATCATTAAGGCATAAAAGGCAATGCCTTAAAAAACCAGTCTTTGTAAAATACTCTGGCGATATTAGCCCGTTGGTGTTATTATAATTTTATGAGGATGAGATTTGAAAAAGATTTAAAGTCATTCAGCGAACTTGTTAAAGAGGGGCCGCCGGAAAATGAAGAAGCTGAAGAAATGGATGAGCTTTTAAGAGTGATAAATTGGAACATGAAGAAGGCGGCTGAACACCAGCGCACAGGTATTGATACTCAAAAAAAAATATATTCAATTCAAAAAGAAAAACAATTGATAGTGGAACAGCTTAAGGAAAAGCTCGCTTGTTTGGACAACCCTGATTGCCGTAATGAGGGCGAAAAAGAAGATCGTCCGGCAAAATTTGACGATTTGGAGGACGCTTTTACCTATGAAGATGATAAAAATGTAAAAAGAGAGGCGACATTCGGAGAGATAATGACAGATATGGATTGGGGTATTTATTATCATTTGGATGAGCGGTCGGTTCCTCGTTTGATGGTAAAAAAATATCTGGTGGAGCGCGCCAAGAATAATCTCAGAAAACTTTTGGACATTCAAATAATAAAGAGCGAAACCGAGGGGAATATTTCTCACAAATTACGCAAAGAAGCGTATCTCACATTATTTAGGGAAAAAGCTTCGGGCAAAGAAAAAAAGAAAGCGGGTTTTATTTCTGAAAAAATGGTGAAAAACATCCTCAAAAAGATGAATATTGACGCTGACGCGCCCTTTCAGGTAAAAGAGAGCGATGTCTTCCAAGATGTTGATCAAAAAATAGATTTCATCATCCATCGCAAAGAGAAAAAGAGGGGTGTTAGAGTGGAAGAAAGCGAAACAATCAAAGACGTGGGAATACAGTTTTCTATAAACCCCGGAGTGACTGAGAAAAAGAAAGAACAAGTGGAAAGAGCCAAAAAAGAATTGAAAAACGAAAATGGAAATATCAATGACATAGTCTTGGTCATATTTCCCATCAAAATCGCGGCCGAACTGCGCGAAAAGTGGGAAAAAGGAGGAAGATTGGCGGGGGGACCTGATAAATATCTTGGCCGGGATATGAGAAAAAAAATATTTACGGATTTAATAAAAAATATTCTCACGGAAGAAGAGGTTGCCGCATGTTGGAGCCGATATGAAAAGAAGTTCCCCGATAGTAGAGAGGGATTGTAACGCTATGTTACAATCCCCGTGTTCACGCCCCCTTACAGCAATACGCCACCCTTGGCACTTCCATGCTACCACCTCCTTTTCTAATAAAATGAATCTGGAAAAAATAATAACGCATTAAAACAATTTTGCCAAGAAAAAATCTCGCGAGTGGCGCGACTCGGGCGGAGAGAACGCCCTAACATTATTCGTTGAGCGCCGCGGGGTGTTGAAGACTCCACGCGAAGAAAGTTACCGCTCCTGATGCCGCGACATTAAGCGACTCACAGCGTGGGTGCGTGGGTATTGAAATAAGAACATCGCACATTTCCGCTGTTTTTTGACGCAAACCCTCCGCCTCGTTTCCTAAAACAAAAACGGTTGGTCTATCATATGGTTCTTCCGTAACCCTCTTTTTTGCTTGACCGTCAAGCCCATAAATCCAAAAGCCAAGGTCTTTGAGTTCGCGAATCGCGGTATTAACATTTCCTATTTCAATAATCGGAATGCGAAATGCCATCCCCGCTGAAACTTTTACCACCACCCCCGTAATTGGCGCCTGATTGTGTTTTGGGATAAGAACACCAGAAACCCCGAACGCCGCCGCCGAACGGATTATCGCGCCCACGTTATGCGGATCCTGCACCTCTCCGAGGAGAACAAGTGATGTGTCCGAATCAATTTCCAAATCGTGAATAAAATTACCATAAGGCTTTATGAGCCTGTCTAATAAAACACGTCCTATAACCCCTTGATGGGATGCTGAACCGAGAGCGCGGTCGGGAGATTTTTCAGAACCCAGAGAAGCCACGGAAACGCCGGCGTGGCGTGCGACGGCAATCAATGCCTCGTTCTCCTCCTCTTTTGCCAAGAAGATTTTATCAAGCGCTCCGGGAGCGTGAGAAAGCGCTTCCATAACCGCGTGTTTTCCGTATATGTAAATTTTATTTTGTTTCATAAGCTCTCTTTCTCAATAATCTCATTTTAGCATAATGGCGGTCAAAATACCCGAAGATATTACAAGAAAAAACAAAAAAAACGCGAGATGTCCACTCGCGAATTTTCCTGAATTCCTCGCCCGTGCCGAGCCGGGTCCTATCTTGTCTTTAATCAAAATAATAAGATCGAAGAAAAATTAATACTGATTAAAAACTTGGCGCGAACCCGACTCAACATGGATGAGCAATTCACCTGCTATTATTCATAATGATTTTAAACGGCGAAGTTGCTCTCTCTTGAGCATTCCTTGCTCTTTCGTGTTATCATAAACTCATGGACAGAACAAAGATTTATCTTCTTTGATTGTAGCAAATCACTGTTAAAATAATTATAAAGAAATTATAAAGAAATTATAAAGTGAGAGAGCCATTAAGTTAGCCATATTATGCGTATTTTAATCATTGAGGACGAAAAAGAGATTAGAAGCTTTCTTAAAAAAGCCCTGCAAGAAGAATTTTTCGCAGTTGATACGGCCGAAGACGGAGAAGAAGGTTCGTATATGGCACGCACCAGCGACTATGATTTAGTTGTTATGGACAACATACTTCCCAAAAAAGAGGGTCCGAAAATTTGCGAAGAGATAAGAACCGCGGGAAAAACAATGCCCATTATAATGTTGTCCGTTAAATCGGAAGCGTCAACGAAGGTTGATTTGCTAAACGCGGGCGCCGACGATTATTTAACAAAGCCTTTTTCTTTTGAGGAGTTGCTGGCAAGAATAAGAGCGCTCCTCCGTCGCCCCAAACAAATAGAGGAAGAAATTTTGCAAATAGACGACATGGTTCTTAATGTAAAAGAGCACATCGTCAAGCGCGGAGAAAAAGAAATCTATCTGACCCGCAAAGAATTTTCACTTCTTGAATATATGATGAGAAACCACGGGGTTGCCCTGTCGCGCGGAATGATTATGGAACATGTCTGGGATATGAATATTGACCCATTTTCCAACACCATTGAATCTCACATTATGAGTTTAAGAAGAAAAATAGACACTAAAGGAAAACCGGGGCTCATCCAAACCATATCCGGCAGAGGATATAAAATGGGATTGCCGGAAAAAAAATGATTTTTCGCTAAATTCCCTTTTCATCCTTATTTTTACCCACGGAAAACTTTATTAAAAATCCAGATTTATTTTAACTTTTTTTTAGCAAAATTTTATCTGCCATCCTTTATAATAAAGATGGAGGGGTGACTCTTTGAACTTTAAAAAAATGGGAGGTTGATTGTGAAGGATGAGGTAAAAGATGGTTTTGAAGGAAAGGACTGGGAAGAATACGCAAAATGCTACGATGTTCTAAATTTTCTCGTCCCTTATCGGGAGTTGCAAGAAAAAATCGCGGGAGAATTAGGTTCTCTGTCGGGACAGAAAATCCTTGAAGTTGCTTGTGGGACGGGGAATCTGACGGAAATATTGCTCAAACGGAATAAAAGAAATGAGTTTGCAATATGGGCAATTGATTTTTCCGAAGAAATGCTGAAACGGGCGAGGCAAAAATGTCCGGACGGGAGAATCCATTTTATACGCGCGGACATCAACGAAAGATTGCCGTTCAGCGACAATTTATTTGACAAGATTGTCAGTGTCAACACCCTGTATGCCACGCATTCTCCAGAACTTGTTTTAAGGGAATTTTTCAGAGTTTTGGAAAATAACGGCCGGCTTATTCTGGAGACTCCGAAAACCGGATATGAAAACGGCTTAATTCTGAAAGAACACTGCGGAAGCCGAAAACCGGACAAATACTGGTTGGACGCTCATTCGTCCAGAGAAAGAGAACGCCAGCTGATATCTGAAGCGTTGGGTGTCGGTAACCTGGGCGAACAAATGATGACGGTGGCCGAATGCAACCGCCTTATAAGTAAAAACGCCGAGTTTCATTTTTTCCACAGGGACGAGCTTAGAGCCTTGCTTGAAAAAGCTCCGTAACATTAAAACAAGCTTAGTTTACGCGCAACAAGGCATTCTCGCGGTAGCCGAAAAAGGAGAAATAAATGAAAAAAACTCAAGACAGTTTAAAAAAGGAATCGTCATTTTTTCAGAGAGATAAGAAAATATCCACAAAATTCGCCAAAACAGAGGAAGAAATAACAAAATTCCAGAGGTTCTTGTTCCGAACATACTGCGAGGAGCTTGGCTGGCTCAATCGAGATGATTACCCCGAGAGGGTTATAATCGATAAATATGACGCAAAGAGTTCTTTTGTCGTCGTTTTCTCAGATTCGGAAATAATCGGCGGTATGCGCCTGGTAAACAATTCTGAATTTGGATTCCCTCACGAAAAAGAAATGGGGATTGATTTGATGAACCTCGGAAAGGATGTTGACCCGGGAATAAGGGAAAAAATGAGCGGATTGAATAAAGACGAGATCATAGAAATTACACGCTTCATAGGGAAAAAAGCAAGTGGGCGTGTTCTGACCATTGAACTCGCCAAAATTTGGCATTGGTATTCGTCCCATAGATCCGTTAAAGCTTGTTTTATGGTTGTGGATATGAGACTCTTTCTTTTATGTGAAAAACTCTTTATCCCGTTAAAACCCATAGGAATCCCGAGGTGGTGCGAAGGGAGCTGGGCAATTCCATGCGCGCTTATACTGGAAGATATGACATCTTCATTAAAACAAAAAAGTCCTGGGGTTTGGAAATACATAATGAATGACGCCAACCTCCAAGACAAATAAAAAGACTTAGGAATGACTGCCGAGGAAAAGCTTTTGATAAAGGGGTATAATAAAAATATGCCCCTTTTTTATTTTTAACGCAAAATAAAAGAAATTAGAAAATTATGAACTTAAGCTTAATTATATTAGCCATCGCGGGAATCATTAATCTGGGACTGATATCCTTGATTGTTCTCAAGCAAAAAAACGCCCTTAAGAAAACCGTCAATGTAACATTTATATTAAGCGTGGTATTTCTTCTGTTGTGGTCGCTATTCAATTATCTGGCGGACAACAGCGCGACGTCATCCTCCGCTCTCTTTTGGACAAAAGTAACGTTCCCCGCTTCTCTTTTTGGGCTGTTCGCCATTTTATGGTTTTCATACGCCTTTCCGATAAAAATTAAAAATTACAAAGGGAGAATTATTTTTTATTTTTTCACGGTGGCAATCTTTTCCGCCTTATCTTTGGGAAAATATGTGGTTACCGGCGTTGAGATGAAGGGGGGGGTGGGGATATCTGGAGTAAGTTTTGGCATTGCTTATCCTATGGTTGCCGCGTTCTATTTATTAATCACAATCAATGTAATCTACAACCTCTACGCAAAACACAAAAAAACGAAGGGGGTGCGTAAAACGCAAATCAAATATGTAATCGCCGGATTGGGATTCTTTATATTTGGCGCGCTGGCAACAAATCTCATTGTCCCCTATTTTACAGGTAATGTGGATTGGTCTGAATTCGGACCAATCTTCAGTATTTTTATGGTCGGCTTCGTCACATATGCCATTGTCCGACACCATCTGATGGATATTCGCATTGTAATCCAAAGAGGGCTTATCTACACATTTCTTCTCGCCGTTATCATCGGATTTTATTTGATAGCCGTTTTTATTCTCGGGTATCTATTCCAGAAAATGACAAACATAACGGTTCTGATTAGCGCAGGTTTGACGGCCGTCGTGGGAGTCTTCGGCGTTCCCGCGCTTCAGCGTTATTTCGAAAAAATGACCGACAAAATATTTTTTAAAGATAAATATGACTACTCTCAAGCGATACAAGAACTAAGCGAAATACTAAACAAAAATATCAGCCTTGAGAATATTATCAGAAAAACATCTGAAAAATTCAAACAGATAATGAAAACGGATAAAGTTATTTTTATTATTATCAATGAAGGAAAACAACCAAAAGCGCGAAGGGAGAGAACCGGCAATAGAGAATTGAGCACGACCATTGTCCTTGAGAATAAAGCGATTGGCAAAATTATCTTGGGGAAAAAGATGTCTGGCGATTCATACACAAAGGAGGATATAAAATTACTCAGAACATTCGGCTACCAAGCTGGAGTGGCAATAAAAAGGGCGGAACTCTATGAAAAAATAAAGGGCTATTCCAAAAAATTGGAAGAAAAAGTGAGGCAAAGAACAGAGAAAATAGAGGAACTGCAAGAGGACCAGAAGCGAATAATAATGGATATATCTCACGGTCTGCAAACCCCCCTGACAATAATAAAAAGTGAACTCGGTCTTTTGCAAAAACAAAAAATTAACCCCGAAAATTTTTCAGTCCTTGAAAGGTCGATTGACAGAATTTCAAAATTTATTTACGACCTGTTGAGGCTGGCGAGGCTGGAAACAGTTGAGGGCGCTTTTAAGAAAGAACCTATCAATCTCAGTTATTTGTTGAAAAATTTGGTGGATGAATTCACCATTATGGCGAGAGAAAAAGATATAATCATCGTGAGCGACATTGCTCGGAATATCACTGTCTTGGGCGATAAAAACAGGCTTGAAGAATTGGTTACCAATCTCGTAAGCAATGCGGTGAAATATATATCCAACGAAAGAAAGATCTTTATCACTTTGCGCAGAACTGAAAATAATATTGAATTGGGCATAAAGGACACCGGCATAGGAATCGACAAAAAAGATTTACTGAATATCTTTAAGAGATTTTACCGTGTAAAAGAGAACCGTTATGTGGACACAAGGGGCACCGGCCTTGGTCTTGCCATCTGCAGAAAAATAGCCGAAGGGCACGGAGGAGCCATTAAAGCGGGGAGCGTGGTCGGGAAAGGAACAACTTTTACAGTTACCTTCCCTTTTTACCACGCTGATTAAGGGTGGTAAAAATTTGGCTCAAATTGGCGAAATATTTAATGTGGGGGTTTTGAAACTGCCGAACCGGAATTCGCCTCTCATCCCGCTTTTGGTGGGACTCCGAAACGCGCTATTTTAATAATCGCTTCGCTCTTTTAAAATAGGCGCCACGGTTCGCGACTTTGTTTTCTTCAGAAAACAAGAAGTGCCCTTGTGGTAAATCCTAGTCTCTTCATTTTTCGCTTTGCTCAAAACTGCCGGACTAGGATTCGAACCTAGATACTCGCCTTCAAAGGGCGATGTCCTGCCATTAGACGATCCGGCAATATTTATATATTTTTGACGAATTTTTCCACATCCTTCTTGATTTCATCCTCTTCCCTGAAAGGTATGGAGAAGGAGAAAACAGTCCCCTCGCCCTCTTTTGACTCAAACCAAATCTTGCCTCCGTGAATTTTGACGATATTTTTAACAATGTAAAGCCCCAATCCGGTTCCATCCTCAATGGAACTCTCCGCGTTTTTAGCTCGAAAAAATTGCGTGAAGATTTTTTCCTTTTCCTCCTCGGGGATTCCAATACCGTTGTCTTTCACGGATATCTTAACACAATCTCCCGAATTTTCCAGACTAACTTCAACCATTCCTCCCTCACCTGTGTACTTAATGGCATTGTCTATCAAATTTCCCAGAGCCAAACTTATCTTGCGAGAATCCATCATTATATCGGGAATCGGTTCTTTCGGCTTTTCAAAAACAAGGCCTATCTTCTTCTGCTTAGCCGCCAGAGAAAAACTCTTCATCAATCCTTCGGCAACCGTTTCAATGGAGCTTTTGGCAAACTGATACCCTAAACCGGCGTCTTCCGTTTTACTGATATCCAAAAGGTCCTTCAATAAGAGAACCATGTTTTCATTGGCGTGATAAGCGCCTTCCAGAATATCCTTCTGTTTTCCGTCCAATGGACCGAAATCCCCACTGATGAACGCATACAATATCCACTTTATTTTTGCCAACGGAGTCCTTAATTGATGGACGGTCATGGCGATGAACTCGGACTTGATTTTAGCCAAACGTCTAATTTTTTTATTCTCCTCGCGCAGGCGATTATTCTCGCAAACAAAATATTTGTAACGTTTTTTAAAGGACAATACTCTTCGGTAGAAATAAGCGAATATCAAACCAAGGAGAACAAGCGCGATTATATAAAAAACAATCATAATGATTTTTGTGAAGTTATTTTTAATAAAGCCAGTTCCAGAGGTATTTGAGGAAGATAAGAACGATTTTGCGAATCATAAGAATCAAGAAGGATTTTGAGCGTCCTTTCCAACTCCCCATCTTTCGGAATATCTTTATTTTTCTCCAAGAACTCAAACTCATCCGCCGCAAAGGTTTCCTTGATTTCATCTTTCATTTCTGGAACAATACGGAGCAAAAGCATGGCGCGAACATTTCTCAATATCAATTTTAAAAACATTTTCATATTCAAATTATTTCCAATCGCCTCTTCAATCGCCCCTATTCCCGCTTTCGCATCTTTTTTCACTATGGAAGAAATGAATTTTTCCACCGTTTGAGAAGAAGGAACGGATAAAAATTTTCTCGCCTCTTCTCCCGTTATTTTTTTATTCTCATTCCCGTCCCCTAACGAAAAAAGCTGGTCCAGCATTCCCAAAGCGTCGCGAAAAGATCCTTCAGCAAAAAGCGCGATTAAACCGGCGGCATCCTTATCTATCTCAAAACCTTCCTTTCGCGCGCCGGAAATCATAGCCTCCGCCAAAATATTATACGGAATTTTCCGAAAAGAAAAATGTTGGCAACGGGAAACAATTGTTCCGGGAACTTTATCTTCCTCGGTAGTGGCAAGAATGAAAATGGCGTGTTTCGGGGGTTCCTCCAAGGTTTTAAGAAGCGCATTAAACGCCTCTTTAGTGAGCATATGAACTTCGTCAATGATGTAAACTTTCACTTCACCTCGCAATGGAGAAAAACGGACCCCTTCGCGAAGTGTTCTTATTTCATCAATCCCCCGGGATGATGCCGCGTCTATTTCCATAAGGTCAACATCCGAGCATCCCGCCTCTTTCGCAAGGATGCGAGCCACGCTGGTTTTTCCCGTGCCACGCGGACCTGAGAAAAGATACGCGTGAGAAATCCTGCCAAGTTTGACGGCATTTTTAAGAATATCCACAATATGATTCTGCCCCGAAACTTCTTCAAATTTTTGGGGTCGGTATTTGCGATAAAGCGCGACTTTACTCATTACAGTTATTTTATTGCAAATGGACCTAAAAAGCAAAAGACTCATGTCAACCTGCCACGTTGACATAGGTCTTGAATGTCAACGTGGCAGGTTGACATGGGTTTATTTATTGATTATTTTGTAATTTTCCTGCAAAAAGACCAATTCTTTTTTCAATGATTCCATTTTTTCGCGATTCCGCTTATTGACTGAGTTTATCTCCTCTATGTCTTTTCTCATCTCCGCAACATTTTGATCCACTATGGACA
>QIJB01000036.1 GCA_003231675.1 Candidatus Campbelliibacteriota bacterium
AGCCGCCAAAACAATCAAGGCGATTACTTTCTTTCTATTCAACCCCATTATCTTCAGTATACAAGATATTTTTTCCTTCGCATAGCGTTTTGACCTTTAGTGTGGATAATATTTTGCGCTCCATAAAATCCACCGATACTTAATCCACTTAGGTGCAAGGCACCTAAGTGGATTAAATTCTTGCCGGGATACTCCTATTTCCGTTTCCGCACCGACAACGGTTGTCGGTTTTGGGGAACGGACAACAAGTGTTTGATTTTTGCGTCGCGATTTTTCTTGACAAATTACTAAAAAAATGCTTCCATTGACCGGGAATAAGGGATACTTAATAATGAACATTTAAAACGCTCCGCCTTGGCGGAGTAAAATATAAGGAGGTTATTTTGAAAAAAATTTATTTCGTTTTATTGTTGCTTCCTTTTTTGTTTTTTTGGGGTTGCGGTTCCGGGTCCTCCGGAACTGAAACAGTTAAGAAGATTACCATTACCACCAGCGACGGAGGTAATGGAGGAGGCGGAATTGCGGAAGACACAACCGCCCCTACGGTTCCGACCAGAGTCACGGCGACAGCCGTCGGATCCTACAAAATAAATTTGTCTTGGAACCCGTCGTCCGACAATGTCGGACCGGTGGAATACAAGGTTTATCGCGACGGTATCATCGTCGCGACGACCGCTAATATAACATATTCCGACACCGGCCTCGCGCCGGACACGGAATATTGTTATGATTTAGCAGCATTTGACGTCGCCGGCAATGTGAGCGTCGCCTCGGAAGAGGTGTGCGCGACAACGGAGCCGGAGGAGAAAATATGGGAACTGGGCGCGAAATTCAACGCCCAGCATATAACAACGACCGCTGACGGTCTTTATATCAGCGGGCGGTACAATGGCTGGGAACGGCCGTTTGCCGCCAAGGTTGTTGACGACGGAGTGGTCAAGTGGACCACTCTCCTTTCCGGCACATCAGGGCTTGATAATTCAACCGGCATTGCCGAATACGCCGGCAATATATATGTCTCGTATTTCACCGACTACTTCGGTAGGTATGGTGAATATGAGGAATATATTGCTATTCTTGACGGCGAAACCGGTGTAATTACAAAAACTATATCCGTCCCGACTTGCGGATCAACAGGATACGGTCCGGGGTTGGCGGTGGATGTTAACGGAATTTATTCCGCGGGGCTTTACTGCCTGCAGAAGATAGATTCTGACGGAAATGTTGAATGGAAGAAGACCCCAGGGGTCATCTCTTCCATTAAGTTGGATGCCGACGGCAATATATATGTCGGCGGATATGCCGACGGCCCGGAGGGCGGGTATGACTTAACTGCTAACAAGTATTCTCCCGCGGGCGACCAGATATGGATTGCCCAGTGGGGAACTGAAAACTTGGACATGGGGGGAGCGCTTGTCTACTCGGGCTCCTCCGGAGGAACCGTCTATCTCGCAGGAGCGGGAGTGGACGAAAACCTTAAAACTCTCCCGGTTGTTGTGATAAAAATCAACGCCATAACCGGAGAGGTTATGGGGAAGACTGATTTTCTTGCGACATCTTCAGGAATCGGAGGAGCCGCTCTGGGACCGGAGGGTCCTGTTGTAGCCATGGGCGGAAGGCTGGTGTCTTCCACTTTGGCAACGGAATGGAATGTTCCGGCATCAGGCAGTTTTACGGCTGACACCGTCGCCGTTTTGGACGGTGTGGTGTATGTCGCGTACGAAAACACGATTCGCCGGTATGATGTTGATACCGGTGAAGAGATAACATATTGAGTTGAGGAAAACTTTCGGCGCCTTGGAACTTACCCCAAGGCGCCTTATTTTTTTCTTGACACTCATTTCAATTAGTGTATACTTTATATCAGTCCCGCAAACGGGACTTATTTAATTATAAATACTCCCAAAATATCAAAATTATGGATTTAAAAGCGATGCAATCGGCGCTCAGCCAACTTGAGGAGGAAAAGGGCGTTTCAAAGGAAAAGGTTATTGAGGCAATTGAAATGGCGCTGGCCGCCGCCTACAAAAAAGATTTCGGAAAGAAAGGCCAGATTATTCGCGCCAAATTTAATATGGAAACGGGGGAAACGGAATTTTCTCAGATTAGGATTGCCGTTGACGAATCAATGCTTAAAGCGGAAGATGAGGAAGACAGTGAAGAGAAAGAGGAACAGGAGGAGGGTGCCGTTCGCAAGATTCGTTTCAATCCCGAGCATCACATAATGATTGAGGAGGCGAGAAAAATAAAGAAAGACATTCAGCCGGGAGATGAGCTGGTCTTTCCTTTGGAAAACAAAAAAGATTACGGCCGCATAGCCGCCCAAACCGCGAAACAGGTCATCATTCAAAAAATTAGAGAGGCGGAGAGAGCTTCCGTCTATGAAGAATTCAAGAAAAAAGAGGGGCAAATAATCAGCGGGATTGTTCAGCGCGTGGACAATGGAAATGTTTTTGTGGATATGAGCAGGGTAACCGCCATTCTTCCCAGAGATGAGCAGATTCGTGGAGAGCGTTACCGCGTCGGCGAACGGGTGAGAGCTTTGCTTTTTTCCGTTGAAGATACCCCTAGGGGCATCAATTTGCATCTTTCTCGTTCTCGCAGTGATTTCGTCGCCAAGTTGTTTGAACTGGAAGTTCCCGAAATAGCCAATGCAATTGTGGAAATCAAGGAGATTGCCAGAGAGGCCGGCTCAAGGTCAAAAATAGCCGTCGCCTCCAACGAGGATGGGGTGGACCCGGTCGGTTCCTGCGTAGGGCAAAAAGGGGTGAGGATAAATGCCATTATTATGGAGCTTGGCGGGGAGAAGATAGATATTATAGAATGGTCTGGTGATCCCGAGAGATTTGTCGCCAATTCTTTGTCTCCCGCAAAAATTCTTGAGGTTGAAATCAAAGAAAAGGAAAGGAGCGCCGTGGTAACCGTTGACGAAGACCAATTGTCTTTGGCGATAGGCAAGGGAGGACAGAATGTCAGATTGGCGGCGAAGCTTACTGGCTGGAAAATAGACATTCGTTCTCGCGAGGGAGAAACCGTGGCAAGCGCCACTGAGGATGGAGATATTGATTCCGCCGAAGAAGATTCAAAGTAATAAAGTAATAAAGTAATAAAAATATAAAAAAATTTTTTATGAACAAATTAAAAGAAAAATATATCAAAGAAGTTGTGCCGGGAATGAAAAAAATTCTTGGCGTTAAAAATGATATGGCCGTCCCTAAACTTATAAAGGTGGTTATATCAAGTGGCACCGGTTCGGTGAGCGACAATAATAAAAAAGAGCTGGTGGAAAAGTCGCTGAAGCTTATCAGCGGTCAAAAGCCCTACGGAAACCCGGCGAAAAAATCAATCGCTTCTTTTAAGTTAAGGGAAGGAATGATAATTGGATATTCCGTAACACTAAGAGGGGAAAGGATGTATGACTTTTTGGAAAAATTAATCAATGTCGCTATTCCTAGAATCAGAGATTTCAGGGGGCTTAACGCGAGTATTATTGACGAGGTTGGAAATTTAAGCATCGGCATCAGAGAGCACATTGTTTTTCCGGAAACAAGCAATCAGGATGTGAGAGAAGCGTTCGGTTTGGGAATTACGGTCGTAAGCGGAGCGAAGACAAAAGAGGAAGCTTTGGAGTTTTTTAAACTGCTTGGCTTCCCGTTTAAAAAGTAACCCTATTGTAAATTATTCTTTAATAATGTAGTATATTTCCTTGAGATGGCAAAAAAATCAGTTATAGCGAGGGCGCTTAAAACGCCCAAATATAAATCAAGAGTTGTAAGGAGGTGTTTTCGGTGTGGACGCAAACACGGCTACATCAGAGACTTTGACCTCTGCAGGATTTGTTTCAGGGAACTTGCCAACGAAGGGCTCATTCCCGGCATTAGAAAATCGTCATGGTAAACTTAAAATTTGAGATTTAATTTTGAAATTATGGATATAATAAGCGATATGTTGACAATAATAAGAAACGCGCAGGCCGTTAAAAAAGAAACGGCGGTTATTCCTTATTCAAAATTTAAAATGAGTATTATGGAAATTCTCGTCAAGGAGGGTGTCGTCAAAGATGCCGCAAAACGAGGGAGAAAGAACAGAAGAATTATAAGCGCTTCTTTAAAATATGATGAGAACGGATCTCCGGCGATAACGCACATAAAAAGGATATCAAAACCTTCAAAACGCGTTTATTTACCGACTAATCAAATTTATTTCATCAAAAGAAGGGGCGGTTTCAGAATATTGACGACACCCAAAGGAGTTTTAACTGACAAAGATGCCCGCAAGCAAAAGGTCGGAGGAGAAGTAATATGCGAAATTTGGTAGTTTAATCATTATGAGCAGAATAGGAAAAAAACCGATATCAATACCCAACGGCGTTGAAGTGAAAATAGAAAACGGAGAAGTTTCCGTTAAAGGACCGCTTGGAGAAATGAAGCGTTCTTTTAAAGACGGGATAGAGATTAAACTTGAAGAAAATTCGGTTATTTTGAATCCGAAGAGAAACTCCGGAACACTTGTCGCTTTATGGGGCACTTACGCTTCTCATATTGCGAATATGGTTGAGGGAGTGGTGAAGGGGTTTGAAAAGAAATTGATTATGGAAGGAGTCGGCTACAAGGTTCAGACGGAAGGAAATAATCTGGTTTTAAATTTGGGATTTTCACATCCTGTTAAACTTGAAATTCCCGAAGGGCTTAAAGTCGCTGTTGAAAAAAACATTATTTCAATTTCAGGCATAGACAAGGAAAAAGTCGGGCAGTTTACCGCCCAGATAAGAGCGCTCAAAAAACCGGAGCCTTACAAAGGAAAGGGAATCAGATATGAAAACGAGGTTATCCGAAGGAAGGCGGGAAAGAAAGCCGCAACGGCGGCGTAATAAAATAAAGTTAATTTTTTGCATTATGAATAATATGTCTTCAAAATTTAAAAATCGCGCCCAACGAAAGAAAAAAATAAGGGCAAGAATTTCCGGGTCCATGGAACGCCCAAGGCTTTCCGTTTTCAGGTCCAACAGGCATATTTTTTTACAATTGATTGACGATGTCAAAGGAATAACCATTCTTTCATCCGGCGATTTAAAAAATGAAAAGAAAGGGAAAGTAAATAAAACCGAATCAGCCAAAATGGTCGGGAAAAAGTTGGCCGAATTGGCAAAGGAAAAAAAGATTAAAGAAGTTGTTTTTGACAGAGGAGGGTATAAATATCACGGACGCGTGAAGGCGGCCGCGGAAGCCGTTAAAGAAGAAGGCTTAAAAATTTAAATCAGAATTTAAAATGAGAGGAAATAATAAAAAATTTAACGCAAGAGGTCCAAGAGACGAGTTTGACCACAAAATAATTGACATCCGAAGGACGGCGAGGGTTATTGCCGGCGGACGCCGATTCAGTTTTAGAGTATCTGTGGCGGCGGGCGATAAAAAGGGGCGTGTCGGAGTCGGTGTGGGAAAATCAGTTGATACTCCCTCAGCCATTGAAAAGGCCATCAAGAGAGCGAAGAAAAATCTTGTAAAACCGGTTTTGACGAAGGATTTTTCCATTCCCCACGAAACGGAAGCGAAATTCGGCAGCGCGCAAGTTCTTATCCGCCCGGTGCTTAAAGGTCATGGTCTGGTCGCTGGAAGTTCCGTTAGGGTCGTTCTTGAGTTGGCGGGCATTAGGGGTGTTAACGCCAAGATTATTTCCCGAAGCAAAAACAAATTAAATAACGCCCGCGCCGCCGTGAAAGCCTTGGAAAAAATAAAGAAATAATAAGGGAATTGAAATAGAAATTAATAGATAGTTTATTATAAATTTTATGGGCGGAGTATACAACCTTGCGGTTGATTATTTCGTCCATAAATAAAATTGATATGCCAATTACAAAATCAGCGAAAAAAGCGTTGCGCCAATCAGTTAAAAAAAAGAAATCAAATCTTCTCAAAAAAGAAGAGATGAAGGACGTTGTTAAAAAAATAACCAAACTGAAGGAAAAAGGCGAAAACGAAGAGGCGAAGAAACTGATTTCTTCCGTCTACAAGGCCATTGATAAGGCCGCAAAAAAAGGAGTGATTAAGAAAAACACCGCTTCCAGAAAAAAATCTCGCTTAGTCAAATCTTTAGGAAAATAAAGGTAGTTTTATTTTTTTCTCATGAATTAAAAAACCGGCAATAAATCATTGCCGGTTTTTCCTACCGATTAGATCCAGAGCGCAATCGTAATGGCGATAATCAGCGCGACGAAAGCCAAGACGATGTAACTCGCTTGTTTCTCGTTCTTCACCAATCCTCCCGAATATTTAGTTATCATATCAACAAGCTTTGAGCCTTTTGCGGGGTAGCGATTGGACAGACCTGAAGTTATTTCCGCTTTTTCGCCTTCAGCTTCATCTGAGGCGACCCTGAGGTCCACATTCTCTTTGTTCTCATTATATTCCATATTTTTTAAAATTAATTATAATCAACCTCCTTTAATTATATAACATTCCACCCCTCTTTTTCAAGAAAAGGCCGTAAATCTTATTGCCCTCAAGAGGAGTCGAACCTCTATTTCAAACTCCGCAAGCTTGTGTCCTATCCGTTGAACGATGAGGGCTCTTTGGTCGTCAAAATATTTGTATTAAAATCTCATAATCTCCATTATCGTCGCTGTGAGCGATTCCTCTATTTTCTCTTCATCCAAGAACTGCAAGAGATAATCGCGTATTTTTTCCGGATCCTCGTTTTTTAGCATTATTTTCACATGAGGCATAAATGTTTTTTGGGATTTGATGATGAGCTCTTTTTTTTGTGGCGGATCATAGTTTATCCAAAAGGACTCAAGATTTTCATAGTCAAACATTCTGTCGCCAACCAGTATTCCTTTCGGACCTATTTTAAATTTAACCGTAGCGGGCTTTTTCGCTCCATAAAGGGCGATGGAGAAACCTCCAACCGCCGCCAATATTCCCCAAAGCATATTTTTAAAAATAACAGCGAGGGCAATTAAGGTAACGGTGGCGATACCCACAATCCAAAACCAGTCAACCGTCTTTTCTCTGTATTCAAATTCAGGAGCGCTCCATTCAATTGTTTCCGATTTGTTTTCCATAATGGACTTGACCGCCGTTTAAGCGCGCCTATGTATAAATCTTAACATAAAAACCCTTGAATTTAAAATATTACACACCTAAGTTCAAGAAATAATTGCAACACTTTGGTCGAAATAAAGTAAAATCAAAGTGTTATGGCAAAATCACAAAAAGGCGCTGAAAGGCG
>QIJB01000048.1 GCA_003231675.1 Candidatus Campbelliibacteriota bacterium
GGTGAATGTGGGTCCCACGGGCGGAAAACTCGGTTCCATGCAATTAAAATCTGACGGGCTTGCCATTGGCGGTCTCTTTCAAACATATTCCGACACTTATCTCGCCACAGGTCTCAACTCCAAAGTCGGCATCGGCACGACACATCCGACATCGGCGCTGGATGTGAGAGGAGGTATGAACGTGGACGGAAAGATAACTGTCAGCACAGGGGCCTCCGTTTCTTATGTTCCCGCTTTGTGGGGGGTTTCCAAGGATGGTCATCTTACAGTTTGCGATTTGCCGACACCGACAGGTAAAAATTGCAAGAAAAAAGACAGTGTTGGCGGAACGGGCAATTCGGTTGTTTTCGGCGCATCCCTTTGGGTTGGCGGATGGTCTCTCTCTAACGCCGGCAATTTATACAAATGCGACAACGAGGGAAAATGCCAGAACACTGGAAATAAGACATCGGGTAGAAAAATCTTGGCGATGGCATCTTTTGGCGACAGTCTTTGGCTCGGAGATTCAAGCGGTTATCTTTATAAATGCGACACCGCCGGAACGTGTTCAAATGAAGGAGACAAGGGCGGTTCCATCACCGCGATGACCGCAGATGCCAATAATCTTTGGATAGGACACGACGGCGGTTCGGTTAAAAAATGCGATGATACAGGATCTTGTGTTCAAGCTTTCGCTTTTGGGAATGTCAGCGCTTTGGCACTGAATGGGAATACACTCTTTGTTGGGATAAACGGCGATGTCGCGAAAGTAAGACCTTGCGATATAACTACCAAAGTTTGCGGTTCAATTGATTACGGTTCGGCGCATATTACGGCAATGGTCAGTAATTACTACGGTGGTGTTGGCGTAGCCACTTACACTGATCCGACTTACCAATATTGGGATCCAAACTATCCTAGCTTTGGCGGAGATTATTCTGGAGGTGATAATTCTTTTGCTCTGGTTCTTCCTAATGGGTCTCTTGAATATGTAGGGAGTGGTAAAAACATCACTCGTTCAATAGTGTTAAGCCCCGATTACACCACATTTCTCGGAGTGACAGACAAGAGTTATAACGCCCCGCAACTGTTTAGTTGTCAGGGTGAAGGAGGGTGTTCACAGATTGGCCTAGAGGGACCCCCTGTTTATGGTCTGAACATTTTTGGCAAAGCGGTTCATGCACCGGTAAAGAGTGTAACGATGAGTAATGGGGCTTTGGACATTATGGGCGATTTAGGAACGGGTAATGGTAATATAATTATGGGCGGGGCCAATAGTTGGATACTGCACACGCCGGACGACGGGCGGACTGACTTTTTTATTGCTCCAAAAACGAATGGGACATGGGACTGGGCGCATGAAGTGAGAATTCAGAATAATGGAACTATGAATGTGAGTGGAAATATGAATGTGGGTGGAAGTGTGAATGTGGGTGGGTTGCCAGTTGCCGGGAATGATGTTCTATCTAGGGAAACAAGGACATTTATTGGTGGATTAAATATTCCCATTCCTTATGTGAATAATTATTCGGGATGGAAATTAATGAAATCGTGGAATTTTGCTATACGAACAATCTCGACAAAAACAATATCTCTCAATTTTCTTTCCAAAAATACTTGCAATAATGGAGAAATTATATACAAATTGCAAATTGTCAACGGGGCTGAAAATACTGTAAAACTTGCTTGTAATAATAATAATTGGAACTCAGGGACATTCAATCTTAAAGTAGATCCGGGGACATTATATACTGGCGCCAAGCTGTATGTTAATGGTAGTAATGTGAATGGGGGGAAATTTGATTTTACTAAACCCTGGACTATGTATCTTTATAAAGGCTACTCCTTTTAACTAAAGATAATCATATACTTTTCCCACACAAGAGATCTAAAGGAATGTGGTGGCGAGGGACTGGGAATTTGTCGGTAAGATGAAATATAATCATCTCTATTATATTCATAAACTAACATTAAAAAACCGCCTCTCGGCGGTTTTTTGATTGCTGGCATCCATCATCCACCGACAACCGTTGTCGGTGGAACACGACATGGCTTTCATACGGCCAAGTTACCTTGTTTTGCGCGGACCTTTTTAACAGAGGTTCTCAACATTGCGGAATGAAATCCGATAAGTTAGAATAAAGAAACTTTTTGTTTTTACCGGCGAATTTTTGACGGTTTGCCATTCGGTGGACAATAGAGAGTGTTAATAATTTTGGCGTTATAAAAACACGATAATAATATATGTTAAAAAAAATAAAGATTGTCGCCACTATCGGGCCGGCGACGGACAACAGAGAAACCATTGAGAGAATGGTGGAGGCCGGGATGAATGTCGTCCGGCTTAATTTTTCGCATGGAGATTACTCCGAACACTTGAACCGCGTAAAACTGACAAGGCTCGCCTCGGAAAAATTCGGCAGGCCTATAGGAATATTACAAGACCTTTCCGGACCCAAAATAAGAATAGGGGATTTTAAGGACGGGAGTATTGTCTTAAAGAAAGGACAGTCATTTATTTTAACCGCTCAAAAATGCGTTGGCGACGCCGGAAAAGTTTTTGTAAACTATAAAAACCTTCCCTTAGAGGTAAAAAAAGGGAGCGTTATAATGCTTAATGACGGGAAAAATAAATTAGTTGTTGAGAAAATATCGGGAAGAGATATTTATTGCAGGGTTTTAATCGGGGGGGAAATCAAAGGCAGAAGGGGGGTGAATATTCCCGGGGCTTATTTGAAAATTTCCGCCTTAACGCCGAAAGACAGACGCGACATTAAATTCGGCATTGAGAATGATGTTGATTTTATGGCGATATCGTTTGTGAGAACCGCCAAGGATATTTTTAGTCTGAAAAAAATATTGAAAGCGAGCGGCGCGGATATTCATATTATCGCCAAGATAGAAACCAAAGAGGCCATAGACAATATTGACGAAATCATTAAAGCGACGGACGGGATAATGGTGGCGAGAGGTGATTTGGCGGTTGAGGTTTCCGCGGAAAAAGTGCCGATTCTGCAAAAAATGATAATAAAGAAATGCAACGTTGCCGGCAAGCCGGTAATCACAGCCACTCAAATGCTTGAGTCAATGATTAAAAACCCGGTTCCGACAAGGGCGGAGGTGAGTGATGTTGCAAATGCCGTATTTGACGGGGCGGACGCGGTAATGCTTTCCGAAGAAACGACTCTGGGCGACTATGCGGTTAAGGCGGTTGAATTGATGAGCAGCGTCGCGCGTTACGCGGAAGAAAATTTTGACTATGGAGAAATAATTGAACACGGGAATCCTTTTGCAAAATCGGTCGCCGATTCAATAAGTTATTCAATAGCCAGTATTTGCCGAAACATTGACGCCAAAGCGATAGTCGCTTTGACCGAATCCGGTTTCACCGCGAGAATGATTTCAAGATACAAGCCGAAGCGTTCAATCCTCGCCCTTACGCCAAATAAAAAAACATTTGAACGCTTATCCTTGAGTTTCGGATGTTATCCCAGACTTATAAAAAATTTCAGAAATCTTGAAGAAGTCGTGGAGACGGCGAAAAAAATGGCCGTTGAAAATAAAATGGCGAAAAAAGGAGACAAAATAGTGATTGCCGCCGGCATTCCGTTCGGAGCGTCTGGCACCACCAACCTTTTGCTTGTTCAAAAAATATAACCGCCCAATGTATTGACATTTACATTTGAGCATAGTAATATGGAAGCAATCAAATCGGAGCTGTTAGAGGAATAGGTCGTCGCAGTGTCCAAGGTTTGAGTTTTTATTGGCTTATTTCTCTAATCACACAAAAATATGCAAGAAGGAACTATCGCCAGGCTCACGGATCGCGGGTTTGGTTTCATTGCCGTTGAAGGCTCTGATAGCGATGTTTTTTTCCACGCCAGAGAACTTAAGAACGTCCAGTACGACGATCTTAAAGAAGGCGACAAAGTTACGTTTGAGTTGGTTGACGGACCGAAAGGACCGAACGCCGTGAACGTTAACCGAGTGGAATAACACAACAGCAACTTTAAGCAAAAAATCCCGAATGTTCGGGATTTTTTGTTTACGACGATATTTGCTATAATATAATTTAAGTTTGTAATGAAAAAAATAATTTCCATTTGGAAGTGGAATTGGGATTGGGAAAAGATTCTGACCGGCGTTTCAGGAGCGGCTCTTTTGGTCGGACTGTTTTTTTCTTGGGTGATGAAGGACCCGGTCTCCGCCGGGATTTTTTATTATATTTCAATTTTCTTGGGCGGTTATTTCGTTTTCGCCGGAGCGGTCAAGGGAATTCTCAAACAAAGATTTCTGAACATAAATTTTCTGGTGGTCGTGGCGGCGATGGGAGCCGTTTACATCAACCAACTGGGGGAGGCCGCCGCCGTGGTTTTTTTCTTTTCTCTGGCGGAGGCGTTTGAAGAATTCGGCATTGAACGGTCGCGAAGAGCCGTTGAAACGCTTCTTAAAAAATCACCTCAAACCGCCATCTTGGAGAGCGGTGAAGAGGTTCCCGTTGAAAAAGTGAAAGTGGGGGACATCGTCATCGTTCGTCCCGGAGATCTTATTCCAATGGACGGGAAAATTGTCAAAGGATTTTCTTCCGTGGACGAAGCGGCGATTACCGGCGAGTCCATTCCGAAAGACAAGCATGAAGGCGACACGGTTTTCGCAGGAACTCTCAATCGGAACGGATATTTGGAGATTGAAACCGCGAAGGAAAGCGGAAATTCCACTTTTTCAAAAATAATCAAAATGGTTAAGGCGGCGCAAAAATCGCGCGCTTCTTCGCAGACATTCATTGATATTTTCGCCAAATATTACACGCCTTCCGTGGTTGTCGGAGCCGCTCTGATTGCCTCCGTTCCACCCCTGTTTTTCGGCGGGGTTTTTTCCGATTGGATGTATCGCGCTTTGGTGCTTTTGGTTATTTCTTGTCCGTGCGCTCTGGTTATCTCCACTCCCGTTTCCATCGCCTCGGCGATAGGCGGCGCCTCGCGGAAGGGGGTGCTTGTCAAAGGTGGCAAATATCTTGAGCTTCTCGGGAAAATAAAAGCGGTCGCTTTTGACAAAACAAGGACACTCACACTCGGGGAACCTTACATTTCTGACATAGCCGTTTTTAACGGTTTTTCCGAAGAAGATGTCATCGCCGACGCCGCCGGCATAGAAAAATTTTCTTCTCACCCTCTCTCAAAAAGTATTTTGGATTTTGCCCAGAAAAACGGAATTACAGCTCATCTTATGGATAAATATGAACATGTTGCCGGAAAGGGGGGCAAGGCGACATGTTCAGTTTGCAATGATATTGAACACTGCATAGGCAATTTGAAACTTATTCAGCCTGACGGAAAATTAGAGAGCGAGGCTTTTGAGAAGACGGAAAAATTTGAGAAGGAGGGGAAGACAGTCGTTCTCGTAAACGAAGGGGGGAAACTGATGGGCGCCTTGGCGATATCAGACAGATTGAGACCCGAGGCGGCTTTGGCGGTGGGAAAACTGGCGCGGATGGGCGTTGATTCCGTCATACTCACCGGAGACAATCCTCGCGCCGCCGATTTTGTGGCGCGGGAGACTGGCATCAAGGAAGTTTACGCTTCATTATTACCGGACGAGAAATTGCAACAAATAGAGAAACTGAAAAAAAAGTTCACTTTTGTGGCGATGGTCGGCGATGGCGTGAATGACGCTCCTTCGTTGGTGGCGTCAACTGTCGGAATTGCCATGGCGGTTGGAGGTTCGGATGTGGCGATTGAAACGGCGGATGTCGCCCTAATGAACGGCAACTTGCTTAATATTCCCTATATGATAAAACTTGGCAAGAAAAGTTTGAAAACAATCAAGTGGAATATCGGCGCCGCCCTCGCCGTGAAGGTGGTTTTCCTTGTCGGAGCGGTTTTCGGTTTTCCGTTCGCTCGCCTTGAATACGCCATCGGCGCCGATTCCGGGATTGCCATTCTTGTTATTTTGAACAGTTTAAGAATGTTCAATGTTAAATGACTCGGCAAAAAATGACACGCATGTCCGGTTATCCGCTAATGTTTTTTGACACCTGGGTGAATACCCCACAGGGGTGTCTTAAAAAACTTTGCAAATATTTTTTTTCTGTTATAATGGCTGGAGCGTCAAAATGACGCGAGAAAATGAAAGGGCGAATCTTTAATAAAATAATAAAATAATAAAATATGAAAGAAAAAAATAAAACTTTGCTCATAGCCGTTATTGGAGCTGTTTTTTTGGTGGGAGGCGCTATTTGGGCGTCAAGCGCTTCAGGAAACAAGACAGCCTTGGCGCCTGTCAAGAAAGCGCCTGTCGTTGAGAGTTCTCTTTCCATCTTAAAAAATGATTGGGACTTCGGAGAAGTTTCAATGAAGAACGGGGATGTTACCCATAACTTTGAGGTCAAAAATGAGGGAACGAAACCCATTGTCATTGATAAGGTTTTTGCCTCTTGTATGTGCACAACCGCAATGATTAAAGACGCCTCGGGAAAAGAGTATGGTAAATTCGGCATGCCGGGACATGGCTTGCCTTCAGCGACGGATATAGTAATCGCTCCTGGGGAAACCGCCACGGTTGAAGCAATCTTCAATCCGGCGGCTCACGGTCCGGCGGGAGTCGGCTTGGCGAGAAGATCAATCTATCTTGAAACAAATTCATCCGTTTCCCCGAGAGTTGAGGTAAGATTCAGTGCGGTGGTATCCAGATAAAAAACATAAAAAATAAATGGATATAATTTTTTCCGCTTCAATCATAGCTTCGTTCCTCGCCGGTATGGTGGCGCTTTTTGCCCCGTGTTGCATTACGGTTCTTTTACCGGCGTATTTAGCGTCCGCCTTCAGAGAAAAAAGGAATGTATTAAAAATGACATTGATTTTTTTCGCTGGTATTTCCACCGTCCTGCTTCCCATCGGGTTGGGGGCGGCGTGGCTTGCGGATATTTTCAGAAATTTTCACAAAGAATTGTATGTATTCGGCGGACTTTTTATGCTCCTTTTGGCAATTCTTTCGGTGATGGGCAGAGGGATGTCTATAATTCCGATGCCGAAGAAATTTAAGGTTTCTGGAGTTGACGCGCGTCATCCGAAATCGGTTTTTCTCCTTGGAATGTTTTCCGGAGCCGCTACCGCTTGCTGCGCTCCGGTGCTTGCGGGAGCCGTAACACTCGCGGTGCTTTCGGGAGTTTTCTGGAAGGCTGTAATCGTTATATTCGCCTACATTTTCGGAATGACTCTTCCGCTTTATTATGACAAATTCAAACTTGAACAATCTCGCTTCATTAAAGGAAAAATCTTTGAGCTGAAAATGCCGGCGTTCCTAAATAAGGGCGGTATTGTCAAAACGCTCCGCGTTCATTCCACAAACTTGCTTTCTGCGGCGATTTTCCTGATTATGGGAACGATACTGCTTGTTTTGGGATTTTCGGGAGACGCTTTTTGGTCTCCTGAAATGCAGGCGCAAATCGGCAACGCTTTGAACAGTTGGTCTCAGAGCGCTTTGGAAGTACTGATGAAAATTCCCAATATTTTCTGGGGAACCATTATTATCCTCTTTTTTTCATTTTTCCTTTATAAGGCGATAAAAGAAAAGAACAATGTCTCCGAACCGGAATCGGAAAACAAGGAGGGAGATGATGAGGAAAAAAATAAACTGAACACAGATATATGAAAAGCAAACAAATAACCTACTTGATTCTCTCTGTTGCCGTGTCCCATTTAATTTAGGCGAAGATAAGGGCGATGGTGGAGCCGATGCGAGCTGGAGAAAGAGGGAATCGCAATCTTTAGCCGAATCTGGGTTATCCACAGTTTAAAGTTGGACAATTATACCCCAGGGGGGTATAATTGTCTTATTATGAAGAAGGATGTCAAAAGCAGAGTCGCACGAAGATTAAAAATTTTGGAGGGGCAGATACGAGGGCTTCAAAAAATGGTGGATGGGGAGGAGTATTGCGTAAAAATCATTCAGCAGTCGTCCGCCGCCCGTCACGCGCTTTCCGGCGTTGAGGATCTTATTCTGGAAAATCATCTGTCAACTCACGTTGTGGACCAGATAAAGGCTGGGAAAAAAGACAAAGCGATAAAAGAAATTTCTGAAATTTACAAGCTTGCAAAAAAAAAATAATCCGATAAAACGAGAATGGAAAATCAAACGGGGAATAATCAAATAAACGGCGCGGTTAAAAAGAAACTGGTTTTGACAGCTTTTGTTTTGTTTTCGCTCTTACTGGTTGGCCTTTTTTATCTGTTTACATCGGCGGGACAAACGGCTAACATTGCTTTTGCTTATGCTGTCGGATTGTCAATGATTGTTTTACCGTGCACACTCCCGCTCGCTTTTGTGATAGTTCCGATGGCAATGGGGAAGAAACCGATGAAAGGTTTTTTGATGTCCGTTTTCTTCGGTCTCGGGCTGGCGATTACGCTTTCTATTTACGGTTTTTTTGTAGCCTTAATCGGAAAAAGTATTGGTTTGGATCAGGCGATTGGGGAGGCGGGAACGGTCAGCAAAGTATTGTTTGTAATCGGCGGGCTGGCGGCGTTTATTTTTGGACTTTCTGAATTAAGCCTTATTAAATTCAAAATGCCTTCCTTTGGCGGAGCCATTCCTCAATCAATTCAAAAGCAGGGAGATTACTTAAAAGCGTTTTTTCTCGGGCTTTTTCTTGGCAATGCCGGAGTGGGATGTCCGAACCCGCTATTTTATGTTTTGCTTGGGGACATTGCCGTTGTTGGAAGCCTTACGAATGGGTGGTGGCTTGGGTTTGTTCACGGAATCGGCAGAGCGACTCCGCTGGTGTTCCTAGCTATCTTGGGAATCTTGGGGGTTAATGCCGTCGGCAATATCGCCAAAAAGGCGATTGTTGTGAAAAAATGGACGGGAATCGCCCTTATTGTGCTCGGCGCCATTATATTCATAATGGGTACTTCGCACGGATGGTATGAAGGCACTGTGGTTCACAGGGAATGGAATAAAGTTGTCAAAATAGTCGCTGGCAACAAAGTCGTGGAAAAAGGAGATAGCAACGGAAAGGCGGTTGAAACAAAGAATGTTCAAGAAACGGGAAAAATTAAGGCGAAAGAAAATAAGGAACATAAGGAAAAACCGGATTTTATCCCCACTCCTTGGTCTTGGATTACCCTTTTGCTTATGGTTATTGTTCCTGGATGGTATAAGTTTAAAAATAGAAAACAGGTCGAATTAACAAAACAAAAATTATCAGATAATTAACAAAATAAAATTATGAAAAATAAAATTCAATTTTTAACGATGCCGGGATGTCACAGCTGTGAGGCGGTCAAAAAAATATTTGATGAAATAATGCCGGAATTTTCCGAGAAAGTGGAGGTTGAGGAAATAGATATGACTACACCGGAGGGAATGGAGTTAGTCCAGAAATATGGGATTATGGCTTCTCCTGGAATAGTCATAGGCGGAGAGCTTTTTTCATCGGGTGGAGTGGACAAAGAAAAACTTATTGAAAAGTTAAAATCTCTTTAAGACATAAAAATGGAAAACCAAAATAAACAGTCATATATTTTGCCGATTGCCATTCTTGTAGCCGGTTTGTTGATTTCCGGAGCGGTTATGTTCCGTCCGAATTTGAGCGGAAATGATTCTTCATCCCAGGGGGCGATTGCCTCCCTCTCCAATTTCAAATCAGAAAAAACAAGTGTCGGCGAAACCGTCCAGAGAGCGACAATAACAGCCGACGACGATCCCGTTCTCGGTAATCCTGACGCCCTTGTGACATTTATAGATTTTGGTGATTTTCGTTGCCGTTTTTGCAAACTTTTTCAGGAAACGATAAAACCGACAATTATGGAAAAATATGTGAAGACCGGGAAGGTCAAATATGTTTATAGAGACTTGATAACGATGGGAGAGAATTCAATTTTAGCCGCGGGGGGGGCGAATTGCGCCAGAGAACAAGGAAAGTATTGGGAGTTTGCCGATAGTTTGCATTCAGGAAAAGCGGGACTGATGTATACGGAAGATTCTCTTTCCAAAATAGCCGTTTCTTTAGGACTTAACGCTGAAAAATTCAAAGAGTGCCTTGATTCAAAAGAATATGTTAAGGAAGTTAAGAAGGATACGGAAGACGCCATTGCCGCCGGGGCTACCGGGACACCGACTAAATGGAAGGATCATAAAAGGACTCGCTTCTCTTGACGAGTATGAAAAAATTATTAATGAGGAACTTGTGAAGGTGGCGGGGCAAAAATAAAAGAATGAAAAAAGAAAAAAAAATTGTGGAATCTTTACTTGATGAGGCCGGCATTTCAATCAATGGAAGCGCGCCTGCGGACATCAAAATACAAAACCCTAAATTTTACAAGAGGGTTTTGAATCAAGGTTCGCTTGGGCTCGGTGAGTCATATATGGACGGGTGGTGGAACGCGGAACCGCTGGATGAGTTTTTCGATCGTTTGCTTGCCGCGAAAATTGATGAAAAGGCGGGGAAAAATTTAAGTATGATTCTTTACGGGCTTTCGTCCGTGGTCTTCAATTTGCAAAGCAAGTCGCGCGCGTTCATTATCGGGAAAAGGCACTATGATATCGGTAACGATTTGTATGAGGCGATGCTTGACAGAAGAATGACTTACACTTGCGGATACTGGAAGAACGCGGACAATCTGGATGACGCGCAGGAGGCAAAACTTGATCTTGTTTGCCGGAAAATAGGGCTTAAGAAAGGGCAAAAAATTCTGGATATCGGATGCGGTTGGGGATCTTTCGCGAAATACGCCGCGGAAAAATATGGAGTTGAGGTGGTGGGAATTACAGTTTCTGAAGAACAGGTCAAACTTGGGAAAAAACTGTGTGAAGGTTTACCCATTGAAATAAGACTGCAGGACTACAGAGATATCAATGAAAAATTTGACCACATTGTTTCGCTCGGGATGTTTGAACATGTGGGACCGAAAAATTACAGAACCTATATGAAAGTCGCTTCTCGTATCCTGAAAGATAACGGATTGTTTCTTCTGCACACAATAGGTTCAAATGATTCATCCGTTTGGTTTGAGCCTTGGATGGATAAATATATTTTCCCCGGAGCAATGATACCGTCCATTAAACAGATAGCGAAATCGGTTGAGGGGTTATTCGTCGTTGAGGACTGGCACAATTTCGGGGCGGATTATGATAAGACTTTGATGGCCTGGCATAAAAATTTTGAAGAAAATTGGGATAAAATAAAATTAAATTACGATGAAAGATTTCACAGAATGTGGAGATATTATCTTCTTTCTTGCGCCGGAGGCTTTCGCGCGAGGAAGAACCAATTATGGCAGGTGGTTTTGTCCAAAAACGGAGTCCCGGGAGGATACGATTCAATTCGTTGATATCGGCTCAGGTTATTAAAAAGAAAATTATGGGAAAAAAAGAAATAATCAGGATGGGGATAATTGTTATTTTGCTTGTTGTGGCAGGATTGGTTTTTTTCCTCCTTCATTACAATATGCCAGACAACCATGAAATGCCCGCAATCTCTCAAAAAGAGGTGTCATTTAAAAATATTACCGCGAATCAATTGTCCGCAATGCTTGATAATAAAGATTTTCTGCTCGTTAATGTTCATTCCCCATATATGGGGGAGATTAAAGGAACGGATTACTTTATTTTCGCCAATGACATAAAAAATAATCTTGATAAATTCCCGGACGGTAAAAACACAAAAATAGTTCTTTATTGTCGAAGCGGAGGGATGAGCAGAATAGCGGCCCAAGATTTGGTGGATATGGGATACAAAAATGTGCTTAATTTATCTGGCGGGATGAATGCATGGGAACAGGCGGGGTATAAACTGAATTTTATTAAAGCGAACAAAAAATAAAGGTCAACATTTAACAGTTATAAACAAAAAAACTATGAATAAATTTGATAAAGTAAAAGCCGGGTATGCGGGAGCAATATTTATCGCCGCGTTCTTTCTCGTCTGTTCTGTGTGGGGGATTTTGCTCAGCGGTCCGGAATTGAAAGAATTGCACCTGAATCTTCTCAGACTCGCTTTTCCCGGTTTCGGTTTCACTGTTTTTGCTTATCTTCTCGGACTTGTTGAGGCGTTTGTTTACGGATGGGTCGGCGGAGTGTTCTTGGTATGGCTTTGCGAAAAGATATGCCTTAATGGCGAAAAATAAAGAAGAGATTATCAGTTAAGTTATTTTTAAAATTATGATTTTTGGACTAGTTGGGAATAAATGCAAGGTTTGCGGGGAGAAGATTGAAAAAGGAAAAGTGATTGCTCGTCACGGCAAAAAGTTTTGTTCGGACAAGCATGTTGAAGAATACAGGCAAGAATTGATTGATAAAGAAAAATCAGTGAAAAAACGCGGAGGATGTTGCGGATAAAGTGGAACAAAAGAGTGAATGAACAATATGAAAAAACAGCAAACAAAGAAAAAATACGATGTGATAATTGTCGGAGCCGGTCCGGCGGGCGGGCAATGCGCGCGCGAACTTTCCATAGCGGGCAAAAAAGTCCTCTTAATTGAGAAATCAAAGGAAATAGGCCAGCCTAATTTTTCCAGTGCCGGAACGTCGAAAGAATTGTTGGATGATTTTGATTTGCCGCTTGATTTTGCTCCCGGCAAATGGTCAAAGATTCTTATCGCCACTGAAAATGTTTCCAAAATATGGGACTATGGCGAAACCAGAGGCTATGTTCTTGATTTTGCCGGATTGAAAAAGTTTTTGGTTAAAGAAGCGGCAAAAAACGGAGCAAAAATTTTGATTGGAACTTCGGTCAAAAAACCAATTTTGAAAGACGGTGTTCTCATCGGAGTGTCCTATGACGGAGTTTTTGGCAAGGGAGAGGCTTTTGCCGATGTTATCGTTGACGCTTCCGGTCCGGCGGGGGTTTTAGCTTCGGAACTTGGAATGAGGAAACATTTAATTTCTCCCTTAAGCGCCGGCATTGAACTTATTGCCGAGAATGTTCCCGAAAAGTTAACGGAAGCCCTCGCTTTTTATTTCGGATCAACATATGTTCACTACGGTTACGGATGGATATTCCCGATGGGGAAAAATTCGGCTAAGATAGGAGTTGCCATTTATAATATTTCCGACCATAAGGAGATAAATATTATGGAGGCTTTAAAGAAATTCATAGCCAAATTCCCGGGATTGGAAAATGCCGCTTTTGTGGATTTGCACGGAGCGCCTCTTTGCGTAAACGGAGGAGTGGATAAGCATTCAGCTGATAATTTTTTGTTCATCGGAGACGCTGCCGCTCAAATCAATCCCTTGGCGGGAGAAGGAATACGGCACGCTATGCACTCGGCAAGAATTGCGGCAAAGATTATACTTCAGGCTTTGGACAAAAAAGATTTTAGCCAAAAAACATTATCCCAATATGATAAAGAATGGAAAAAGTATATCGGGTTAAGATGGAAACAATCACTTTTGATTTCCAAAAAAATATATAGTGACATTTCGGGGAAGGAAGCGGACAAGTTTATGAAAATTCTCGCCGAATTATCAAATAAGGATATTTTTGCGCTTGGATTTAATTATAACTTTAAAAAAGTCTTTAACAAAAAAACGGTTATCAAATGGTTGAAAAGCGCAATTTAACGTAATTCTCAAAAAAAATGGAAAATAAAAAAATAATCAAAAAAACTTTTAAAATTAAGGGTATGCATTGCGCGGGGTGCGTGAGGACGATTGAACGTGTCCTTCTTAAGACCGCCGGGGTGCATTCAGCTACGGTTAATTTCGCGACCGAAACCGCATTGATTGAATTTGATGAAAATGTTATTTCAGAATCGGGACTTGCCGAAACCGTCAAGGATATCGGTTATGATTTTGAAACCGGCGACCATTTGGCGACTAAGCAGTCAAACGAGCTTGGTGGCGCGGGGACGGAAACCGCTTCAATAAAAGTCCTCGGCATGGATTCTCCTCATTGCGCTATGGTTGTGGAGGGCGCTCTTAAAAAAATGAAGGGTATTAAAAACATTGATGTGGATTTTTCCAACAAGCGCGCGAAAGTGGTTTTTGACACTGCTCATTTGAGCATTGAAGGCATTTTTAAAGTTATTTCCGATGCAGGATACAAACCGATAAGAGAGGAGGGAGTGGCGGAGGAAATAATGGACAAGGAAAAAACGGAGAGGTTTAAAAAAATGAAGGAACTTAAATTAAAGCTTTCAGTGGGAGCCGTTCTTTCTCTTTTTATATTTATGGGAAGTTTTCCGAACTTGTTTCCTTTTGTTCCTGATTTTTTGAGTAATCGTTGGGTTCTTTTTCTTTTGACTACTCCGGTTCAGTTTTGGGTGGGAAGGCAGTTTTACGCCGGGTTGAAACTCCTCGTCAAGTACCATTCCGCGGATATGAACACTTTGATATCTGTGGGAACTTTATCCGCTTATCTTTACAGCGCGGCGGTGACAATTTTTCCCGCTTTCTTTACTCAAGGGGGAATAGAACCCGGGGTTTATTTTGACACTTCGGCGATTATCATAGTTCTGATTCTGCTAGGTAAGTATTTTGAGACACTGATGAAAGGAAGGGCATCTGAAGCGATTAAAAAACTTGTTGGTCTTCAGCCCAAAACGGCAAAAGTTCTAAAGGACGGGAAGGAAGTGGAAATTCCGATTGAGGAAGTTAAAGTTGGCGACTTGATAGTCGTTCGCCCGGGAGAGAGAGTTCCCGTAGACGGGAAAATAACGGAGGGAGAATCAGAAATTGACGAATCAATGGTGACGGGTGAATCAATGCCTGTTCATAAAAAAAGTGGAGATGCCGTTATCGGGAGCGCTGTGAACAAGTTTGGAACATTCACTTTTGAGGCGACCAAAGTCGGGAAAGACACCGTCCTCTCGCAAATTATCAAAATGATTGAAGAAGCGCAGGGCTCAAAGGCGCCCATTCAGCGGCTGGCGGATGTTGTCTCCTCTTATTTCGTGCCGGTGGTGTTTGCCCTCGCCTTCTTGACATTTATCGTTTGGTATATTTTCGGACCCGTTCCGGCGTTCAGTTTCGCTTTGGTCAATTTCGTGGCGGTGCTCATTATCGCTTGCCCTTGCGCTCTCGGGTTGGCGACCCCGATGGCGATTATGGTTTCCTCAGGAAGCGCGGCAAAGAATGGAATCTTGATAAAAGACGCCACTTCTCTTGAAATAGCCAATAAAATCAATACCGTGGTTTTGGATAAGACGGGGACGTTGACACAGGGGAAACCCCAACTCACTGATGTTATTTCTTTTGACAACGGAAACAGAGCTGATGTTTTGAGTCTGGCTTCTTCTTTGGAACAGAGATCGGAGCATCCTTTGGCAAGAGCGATATTGCGATACGCAGCGAGCATTGATCAAAGGTCCTCACATCCATTGGATAAGGCAATATTGGAAGAGGCAAAAAAAGAAAAGATAGAATTTTATGACTTGAAAGAATTTAAGGCAATTTCCGGAAAAGGCTTGCGCGGATTTTTGACGATTAACGGAGAAAAAGTTGAGGCGCATTTGGGGAACAGGGCATTAATGAAAGATATCGGGTTGGACGTGTCTCCTTATGAGGAAAGAATGAAAGATATGGAAGGAGAGGGAAAAACTGTTATGTTAATCGCGGCGAGTGGAAAAATAAAAGGGGCTCTAGCAGTGGCGGATGTTATTAAAAAAGAAGCGAAAGAGGCGGTTAGCGCGCTGAAAAAACGAGGAATTGAAGTTTGGATGCTCACTGGAGACAACAAACTCACCGCGGAGGCGATTGCGCGGCAGGCCGGGGTTGAGAATGTGATGAGTGAAGTTATGCCGGACAAAAAAGCGGAGAAAGTCAAAGAACTCCAAGATAAGGGGAAGATTGTTGCCATGGCGGGAGACGGAATCAATGACGCTCCGGCGTTGACACAGGCGAATATAGGTATTGCCATGGGTGAGGGAACTGACATCGCCATGGAGTCGGCGAATGTCGTTCTGATGAGAGGCGATCTTATGCTCATTCCGGAAACGATAAAGATATCAAAGAGGACGATGAAAATCATAAGGCAAAATCTTTTTTGGGCGTTTTTCTACAATTCCGCGTTTATTCCGGTCGCCGCGGGAGCGCTCTATCCGTTCTTCGGAATTCTCTTAAATCCGATTTTCGCTGGCGCCGCCATGGCGTTCAGTTCCATTTCCGTGGTTCTGAACTCTCTTCGTCTTAAAAAATAAGATAGTCACACTCAAAATTAATTCTTGTGCGCAAATAAAACCGACCTCAGGGGGCGGTTTTATTTGTTATTGGCGATAAAGCCCCGAGGGGCGAAAAAAATCATGAAAGCAAAAGGAATTATCGCAAGCATCAAAAAAAGAGAATTGGAATTCCAGGGAGGATATTTCCGGGATAATTCGGGCGCGGATTTGTTCATTTCAGAAAAAAGATTTCGTGGAGCGACAAAACTGTTGGATGGCAATCTCTCAATGGATTAACTGAGACGGTATCCGTTGAGAGACCGCCTAAAACGGGTTGCTTTGCAATTTTAAAATGTTGTGGTATAATTAAGAAAGTTAAAAAGGAAAGAAAATTAACAAAAAATAAAAAGAAATAAAGGAGGAGCAATGAAGAGATTGATTTCTTGCTTGACCAAGGAAGAGCTGGCGGAATTTATGGACGCTTTCCGTCCGTTGCTTTCGGCCGTGGATTTCAGGCAGGTTGCCTCCGCCGCGGCGAAAGCGGCAATGGCAGTCTCAGGCGCTCAGCGCGCCTGTCTGATCATTAAGAACAAAAAAGGCAAACTGGTGCTGAAAGCCGGATTGCCTAAAGAGAAACACATTTCCGGGCAACTGGAGTGTGGTTCCGTTTTTTTGAAAAAAATAATAAAGGAGGGGAAATATAAGTTGATTTGTAGTCCTTCAACTGATGTTTGTGTCAGTTATATGAAGGATTTGGTATCAACTTACGGAATAAATAATTTGCTCTTTGTTCCCCTCTCGCACAAAGAGGAGGATTTGGGAATCTTGGTTCTCGACAGAACCGATGGCAAGAGATTCTCAAATTCGCAAATCCAAAAAGCTAGGACGGCGGCAGAGTATATTTCCGTCGCGATATGGCGGGAATATCGGCGGAAAATCCATGAGGAGGATGCCGTTCGGGACGCCAACCTCCGCGCTCTGGGGGCGAACGCCGCCACGGTGGCTCATTCTCTCAGGAACCCCTTGACCAGTATCGGAGGGCTGGCCAGGAGGATTCAAAAGAAAGTGATAGCCTCCGAGGACGGGAAAAAAATGGACTGTGAGTCCATTCTCCGGTATTGCCGGATTATTGTCGGCGATACGGATAG
>QIJB01000066.1 GCA_003231675.1 Candidatus Campbelliibacteriota bacterium
TGTCCCCCGAGAAAGCGGCGGAAGCTTTGGAAATGGCGAAGGAAGTGAAAGCGATACGGGAACAAGAAATCATCACGGAAGAAGACAAGGCAAGAGCGCTTGATCTGCTGAGAAAAATTGAGAGAATCTATTCTCTGGAACGGGAGGCGAACATGGTTGTTTCCGCGCTGAAGGAAGCGATGGAGAAGGGGGCTGATTTGTACTACATCGCTCAGAGCCTCTCCGGAGTGGGCACTCCGGAAGCCATAGAGATGAGGAGGGAATTGATGGATAAAGGGCTTAGATTGAAATATATCGTCGAAAGTCTCGCCGGAGTGGGCACTTCCGAAGCCATGGAAATGAGAAGAGCGTTGATGAAAAAAGGGGTTGGATTAAGTTATATCGTCTGGAGTCTCGCCGGCGTGGGCACACCGGAAGCCATGGAAATGAGAAGGGGGTTGATGGAGAAGGGGTTAGGATTGAGATATGTCGCCTGGAGTCTCGCTGGCGTCGGCACCCCCAATTCCATGGAAATGAGAAGAGAATTGATTGAGAAGGGAGCTGATTTAAACTATATCGCCGAAAGTCTCGCCGGAGTGGATACATCGGAAGCAATCAAGATGAGAAGAGAGTTGATGGAGGAGAAAGTTGATTCAAATTATATCGCATGGGGTCTATCGGGCGTGGACACTCCCGAAGCCATGAAAATGAGAAGAGAATTGATGGAAAAGAATGTTGATTCAGGCTATATCGCCCGGGGTCTCGCCGGCGTGGGCACTTCCAATTCCATGGACATGAGGAGAGAGTTGGTTGAGAAGGGATCTGATTTAAACTATATCGCCGAAAGTCTCACTGGCGTGGGCACACCGGAAGCCATGGACATGAGGAGAGAGTTAATGGAGAAAGGCGCGGACTTAGCATATATCGCCCAAAGTCTCGCCGGCGTGGTAACTCCGGAGGCAATGAAATTCAGAGAGGAATATTTTAAAGATAATCTGAATCTGATGGCCAGAAGTTATTCATCCAGTGCAATCGTGACAAACGCAATCTTTTGTCGTTACGACCGATAATAAAGAATTTACTCCTTCAAGCCCTTGCCTTTTAAGTATTTTAAGGTAATTTTTGTTTGAAAAAACAGGCTTTTTTGGTAGAATGATAAGCAATGACCGAAAAAGAAATTCTGAAGTTTTGGCGCGAAAACAAAATTTTTGAGAAATCCGTTGAAAAGCCCGCTCCGGAGGGCGATTTTGTGTTTTACGACGGTCCGCCGTTTGCCACGGGCACGCCGCACTATGGGCATATTCTGGCGAGCATAATCAAAGACGCCATCCCCCGCTACCAAACAATGAAAGGCAAGAGGGTGGAGAGAAAATGGGGTTGGGATTGCCATGGGTTGCCGGTTGAGAACATGATAGAAAAGGACCTTAACCTCAAGAGCAAAAAAGATATTGAGGAATATGGAATTGAAAAGTTCAACAAAAAGGCTAAGGAGAGTGTTCTGCGATACGCGGATGAGTGGGAAAAAGTAATTCCGGCAATCGGACGCTGGGTGGACATGGAGAGGGATTACCGGACCATGGACTGGAAATACACCGAGTCCGTTTGGTGGGTGTTTAAAACGCTTTACGATAAAGGGCTTGTTTACGAAGGGTATAAGCCGATGCATATCTGCCCGCGGTGCGAGACGACACTTTCTAATTTTGAAGTTACGCAGGCGTATAAAGATATCAAAGATATTTCCGTAATCGCTAAATTTTCCGCCGAAGGCGGACCAACCGGAGGTTGGGAGGATGGCGGGCTCAACACTTACATTCTCGCGTGGACGACCACGCCGTGGACTTTGCCGGGCAATGTCGCTTTGGCGGTCAATCCGGATGTTGAATATGTGAAGATAAAGCAAACATCGGAACAAAAGAAAATATTTTTGATATCCGGCAAGCACGCATATGCCTCTGATTCGTATTACCAAAATCTAAAGATGCGCCTGGAAAAAGACGGATTTGATGTGACAATCATTGATCATATTGAAAGTGACAACCCGACCTTAATAGAAAACATAGCAGCGCTTAAGAAGTATGATTTTAATGGCGCGCATGTTGTTGTTCACTCACTTGGCGCGAGCACCTTCTTAAAATTTCTTGAAGGCGCGGATATTGAAATAGCGTCACTCACAATGGTTGCTCCGACATATCCGGGTAGGTCATTTTCCAGCACTAATCCCGACTGGATGAAGAATTCCGGTTATGTCGGATTTGATTTGGATTTTGAAAAAGTAAGATCAAAAATCAAGAAAACGCCGGATATTATTTATTCTGACGAGATCACCATAAAAGAGGAGCATTTTTTATTGCTTGGAGAAAAAATGAATGCAAATTTTCATAAAGAAAAAGACAAAGGTCATTTCTTTACAAAAGAGTATACCAATAATCCCGATTTTCAAATAATATTCAGTGACAAATATATTTTGGCAAAAAACCTTATTGAGAAAGTATTTAAGGGTAAAGAATACAAGATTCTTGAAGAATTTAAGGGTGAAGACCTAATCGGTAAAAGATACAAACCACTTTTTTCATATTACGCTGGTGATAAAAATCTGGAAAACCGTGAAAACGGATGGAAGATCTACGGAGCGGATTTTGTGACGACGGAAGACGGCACGGGTGTGGTTCATATCGCGCCGGCGTTTGGCGAGGACGACATGGAATTGGGTAAAAAGTATAATCTTCCGTTTATCCAGCACGTCGGAATGGACGGAAAATTCAAGGAAGAGGTTAAAGATTTCGCCGGAATGGACGTTAAACCGAAGGATAATCATCAGGCGACTGACATTGAAATAATTAAGTTTCTTGCGAAAGAAAACAAGCTTTTCGCCAAGGAAAAAATAACCCATTCTTATCCTTTTTGTTGGAGGTGCGACACTCCGCTTTTAAACTATGCGGCGAGTTCATGGTTCGTGAAAGTTGAGAATCTCAAAGAAGAGATGATTGCCAATAATCAAAAAATAAATTGGGTGCCGGAGCATTTAAAAAACGGCAGGTTTGGCAAATGGCTTGAGGGAGCGCGCGATTGGGCGATTTCCCGTTCGCGTTACTGGGGGGCGCCTCTGCCCGTCTGGCGGTGCGGAAATTGTGGGGAAGTGAAGGCGGTTGGTTCCATTGACGACATTAAAAAGAACGGGGTTAAATCAGGGAACTCTTATTTTGTAATCCGTCATGGCGAGGCGGAAAGCAACGCGTCCGATACTGTGAACAGTAATTTTGAAAATTCGGGAAAATTTCCGCTTACCGGAAAAGGAAAAAAGGAAATAGAAGAAGCGGTGGAAAAATTGAGAGACAATAAGATTGATATGATTTTCTCGTCTGATTTTCGCAGAACAAGGGAAACAGCTGAGTTAATAGCCGAAAAACTGGGGGTGAACAAAGAGAGTCTTATCTTTGACAAGAGACTGAGAGAGGTTAACACCGGTGTTTTTGACGGAAAGAGTCCTGATGAATATCACGCCCTTTTTTCATCTCAGGAAGACAAGTTTTATAAAAACCCGCCGGGAGGAGAAAATTTAAATGAACTCAAAAGAAGAGCGGGAGATTTTCTTTATGATATTGAGGCGAAATACCGAGGAAAAAATATCTTAATCGTAAGCCATGAATATCCAATTTGGCTTCTTTTTGCCGTAGTAAGAGGGGCGGATGAGAAAGAAGCGGTTAAAATGAAAGAAAATAAAGATGATTTTATAAAGACGGGGGGAATAATGAAAATTGATTTCGCGCCGCTGCCACATAACGAAAATTTTGTCCTTGATTTGCATCGTCCTTACATAGACAGTATCAAGATTTCTTGTTCTTGTGGAGGAGAAATGGAACGAGTGCCGGAGGTTTTTGATTGCTGGTTTGAATCTGGTTCAATGCCCTATGGACAGGCGCATTACCCTTTTGAACAAAAAGAGGAATTTGAAAATAATTTTCCGGCGGAATTTATCGCGGAGGGAATTGACCAAACAAGAGGATGGTTCTACACACTTTTAGTTCTTTCAACCGCGTTGTTTAACAAGCCGGCTTACAAAAATGTCATTGCCAATGGTATTATTTTAGCCGAGGACGGACAAAAGATGAGCAAGCGTTTGCAAAATTATCCCAATCCGATGGAGGTGGTGGAAAAATACGGCGCGGACGCGCTTCGGTACTATTTTCTTTCCTCTCCGGCGGTTCGTGCCGAGAGTCTTAATTTTTCAGAAAAGGGTGCCGATGAAGTGAACAAAAAAGTGATTTCAAAAATCAGAAATGTTTTAAGTTTTTATAAGATGTACGTAAGTGAGCCATCAGCCATCAGTCATCAGTCGTCAACTGAAAGCCGAGAGCTGAAAGCTGAGAGCGTTTTAGATAAATGGATTATTGTCAGATTGAACGAATTGGCGGGCAAGATTACGGAGGCGATGGACAATTATGAACTTGATAAAGCGGTTCGCCCCATCGGCGAATTTGTTGACGATTTGAGCAACTGGTATATAAGGCGCTCGCGCGACAGGTTTAAAAGCGAAGGCAAAGACAAAGAAAACGTCGTCGCGGTGACGAGATTCGTTATGCTGGAATTATCAAAACTGATTGCGCCGTTTATTCCGTTCGTCGCGGAAGATGTTTATCAAACATTAAAAGGAGAGGATATGAAAGAGAGTGTGCATTTGGAGGATTGGGTCCATGCGGGTCCCGTAGACGATGATTTATTGTCTGCCATGAAGTATGTCCAATCCTTTTCATCAATGGCGCTTATGCAACGCACTAAGCACGGTATAAAAGTTCGTCAGCCATTGCGGAGGTTGTCCATTAAGCATAGTTTCAAGACGCCGCCGTATTGGGATGAAGTGAAGCATATCCTCGCTGATGAGGTGAATGTTAAGGAAGTCATTCTTGACGATAAAATGAGCCAAGACGACCCTCCTATAAAACTTGACACCACCATTACGCCGGAGTTAAAACGGGAAGGTATGGTCCGCGAATTGACCCGCAAAATACAGGATTTAAGGAAAAATTCAGGTTTGGCGCCCGCCGAGAAGATTGCCTTTGTTGTTGAAACGGACAAAAACGGAAGGAATTTTATCAACACTTTTGAAGAAGAAATCAAGAAAGCGACAAATTTGTCTGCGATTGACTTTGCGCCGATAGAGGGAGAAAGCGGTTTTGATATTGGCGATTTAAACTTTAAAATATCAATCAGCCGCCACAAATGAAAACATTATTTTTTTGGATTTTAGGAATTAGTATTCTGGAAATTATTATCTCTCTTGTCGGGCAAGTGGTTTTCTTCCTGAAAAAACTTCAGGTCATAAAATATCTCCACTATTTCGTCAGTTTCGCCGTTGGCACGCTCTTAGGTGTTGTTTTTCTGGATATCCTCCCTGAAGCGGCGCGTTTTCTTGGAATAGAACCTCTTTTCAAATACACTCTCGCCGGCTTCATCGCATTTTTTATTTTATCCCGTTTTTTGCTTTGGTATCACTGCCACAACGGCGAGTGCCCGAAAAATGGAAGCCCCTCGCTTATTATTCTCGGAGCGGTAACGCATAATTTTATAGACGGTGTTATAATCGCTTTCGCTTTCGTGGCTGATTTTCATCTCGGTTTAATCACTTCCTTCGCCATTTTACTTCACAAAATTCCCAAGGAAACAAGTGATTTTTTTGTTCTCATTCATCGGGGTTACGATAAAAAAAAGGCATTGTTTTATAATTTTCTCGCGGCAACCACGATTATTATTGGAGCGGCAACCGCTTATCTTTTTTCCGAAAATATGCGTTTTATAATCGGTCCGGCGCTTGGAATTGCCGCCGGAAATTTTCTCTATATTGCGGCGACGGATCTGCTTCCCGAACTGAACGCAAAACGCCAAAAAGCAAAAACCGCCCTTTTGCAGGTCGGTTTCATTCTCTTGGGGATTTTTATCATCTATTTTGCCGGGATAAACTTCAAATAAGACGAGAATTATTTTACCTTTTTAATTAAGCTTGAGAATACATCCGGCTTATTTTCCGCCAAATTTGCCAAAATTTTTCTGTCCAGGGCAATACCTCCTTTTTTAAGCTTGTCTATCAGTTTACTGTAGGAAATTCCATTAGTTCGGGATGCGGCATTGATTTTTATTTGCCACAATCTTCTAAACACCCCTTTCTTTTTTCTTCTGTGCTGAAAAGCGTGGACCCCAGCGTGAGCGATGGCCTCCTTCGCCATTTTTTCCTTGGATTTTCTGCCAAAACGATACCCCTTAACTTGTTTAAGGACATTACGTCTTCTTTTTAATGAAGTTGTTCCCCTTTTAACTCTTGTCATTTTTATTTATAAGGTAAAAACCTGCTTAATGTTTTCTTTTTAATATCCATATTAGCCATTCTTTTTTGCTCCAGCTGCTTTGATCTTTTTTCTTTGGCGTTAAAATGGCACTGACCGGGCTTTCGTCTTAAAACTTTGCCTCTCTTGGTCAGTTTCAGTCTTTTTTTTAATGATTTGTTTGTTTTCAGCATTTTTTTTATTTTTTCGCTTTTTCAGCCGTTTTTTCGATAATCACCTGAATGCCTCTCGGTCCTTTTTTGGGACCGTCGGCGATTTTATAATTTTCTGTTATCAACCGCAGAATTCTCTCCAGTCTCTCATCGGCAAAACCCTTTCGCATGTATTTTGCCCTTCCTTTCAATATCAAGGCTATCTTTACCCTATGTCCTTCTTGCAAGAACTTTGAGGTTTTTTTTGCCTTAAGTTCCAAGTCGTGCTGGGACGTTCCTATGCCTATTTGTATTGATTTCGTTTCCGTTTCATGCGCCTTTTTCTTCGCTTCGCGCGTTTTTTTCTGTTCCCGGTATTGAAACTTTCCAAAGTCCATTATCTTCGCGACGGGTGGCTTGGCGGTGGGGGATATCTCTATCAAATCAAGTTCCTTTTCTTTGGCGATTCTTAGCGCCTCCGCGAGGTTGATAATGCCGAAATTTTCACCTTTATCGCTTATAACCCGCAATTCAGGACTCCTTATTTCGTTGTTGATTCGTATTCTTTTCAAAATTTGTGAGGTATAACAACATTCCCTTATTGGAAATTCTCTATCATACTATCATATGACCTTTTAAATTACAAGTTAGTGATTGAGTCCACCCGTTTCTGCACTCCTCTGGTAATTTAGATGTATAATACTCCGACCTTAGCAAAACATCAAACGGCGTCATTTTGTT
>QIJB01000050.1 GCA_003231675.1 Candidatus Campbelliibacteriota bacterium
GCGGGGGGTGACAATTAAAATATTATGGAAAAAATTGGAAAAAACGGAGAAGAGAAATATATGGAGCAGCCGATAGGGGAGCAAGTAAAACATCCGCTTGAGGAAGTTTATTTTGAAGAAATGGAAAAAATAGTCAGGTTGTTCAAGAAAGGCAAAGAGATTGAGCGGGGGCTTATGAAGGGGTATCGCCACCCGATCCCTTATATTATTTACAAAACTGAGAACGGGAAAAAATACATAATAAAAAAAGATGTGAATACCGGATATTCCACGGATGAGTTTCGCGGATAAGGTTGGTTGATGAGCAAGCGAACAGTAAGAAGACGTCCGCGCGCGTTTTTTGTTTTCTTGCGGAGGGGCGGGGAATTTGCTAAAATACGGTTAAATTATGGAAAGTGAAAAAAACGCTAAAAATAACGCGGAGGAGCCGAAGGACGGCGCCACCAGGGGGGGGAGAATTATTCCCGCGGAAATCGTTCAAGAAATGAGCGAGTCGTATTTGGATTACGCGATGTCCGTTATTGTTACACGCGCTTTGCCCGATGTCCGGGACGGGCTGAAACCGGTGCATCGCCGGATTCTTTATACTATGCATCAAATGGGCTTGAACCACTCCGCCAAGTTCAAGAAATCCGCCGCCGTCGTCGGAAGCGCCTTGGGTGATTATCACCCCCATGGAGACGTGGCCCTTTACGGGGCAATGGCGAGGATGGCGCAGGATTTTTCTCTTCGCTATCCTCTCGTTGATGGTCAAGGAAACTGGGGTTCCATAGATGGGGATGCTCCCGCCGCTTATCGTTATACGGAGGCGAGGATGACTTCCATCGCCGGCGAAATGCTCAAAGATATTGAAAAAGATACGGTTAATTTCAGACCGAATTATGACAACCGATTGAAGGAACCGTCCGTTTTGCCCGCCGCCATTCCTCAGCTTTTATTGAACGGAGTGCTTGGCATCGCGGTTGGAATGGCAACCGATATTCCTCCTCACAATCTGCGGGAGGTTGTTGACGCCGTCATTTATCTCTCGGACAACCCGGACGCTTCTACGGAGGACTTGATGCAATTCATCAAAGGTCCGGATTTCCCCACGGGAGGATTGATTTTTAATTCCAAGGATATTCATCATGCTTACGCTTCCGGAAGGGGCGGAATCGTAACGAGGGGCGAGGCGGAAATAGTGGAAACGAAAAAAGGAGGATTCCAAATAATAATTTCTTCCATAACTTACCAGACAAATAAATCTGAAATGATAATCAAGATGGCGGATTTGGTACGCGACAAAAAAATTGAAGGAATAAAAGGAATTCGCGACGAATCGGATAGGGACGGTATGAGAATCGCCATTGACTTGAAATCAAGTGTCAATCCTCAAAAGATTTTAAATGCCTTGTACAAGCACACCGACCTTGAGAAGACATATCATTTTAATATGATTGCGCTTGTTGACGGAATTCAACCGCAAGTTTTGCGCCTGAAAGACATCATTCACTATTTCATTGAGCACAGAAAAGATGTCATTCTTCGGCGGGCGAAGTTTGATTTGAACAAGGCAGAGGAGAGGGCGCACATTCTTGAAGGATTAAAGATGGCATTGGATAAGATTGACGCCGTCATAAAGACAATCAGGGCGTCAAAGGATAAGGAAACGGCGCGCTTGAATTTGATTTCCAAATTCAAGTTTTCCGAAAGGCAGGCGAACGCCATTCTTGAAATGAAGCTTCAAAGTTTGGCGGGGCTTGAAAGGCAAAAAATAGAGGATGAACTCAAAGAAAAAATAAAAATTATCAAAGAGTTGAAAGCTCTTTTGGCGAGCCCCGAAAAAATGTTGGGGGTGGTTAAAAGCGAACTTGAGGAAATAAAAAAGAAATATGGGGATGAAAGAAAGACAAAGATTATTTCCAGGGCGATAAAGACATTTTCAATTGAGGATGTCATCCCTGAAAAGGAACAGGTGATGGTTTTGACAAAAGGAGGGTATGTCAAGCGAACTGACCCGGAGGCGTATAAAGCGCAAAATAGGGGTGGTAAAGGAGTGATTGACATAAACACGAAAGATGAAGACTTTGTGAATATTTTTATAACCGCCAATACTCACGACGATTTGCTTTTCTTTACCGACAAGGGGAAAGTTTATCAAATTAAGATGTATGATTTGCCGGAAGGAAAAAGAGCTACGAGAGGAAAATCAATAATGAACTTTATTTCTTTGGAGGGAGAAGAGAAAGTTACTTCCGTGCTTGTTTTCCCAAAAGAAGCTAAAAAAGAGGAAATGAATTTGATTATGGCGACCAAGGACGGAATAGTTAAAAAGGTGAGCGCCGACAGTTTTAAGGATGTGAGAAGAAGCGGAATCGTCGCCATCAATTTACATAAGGAAGACGAACTGCGTTTTGTTCATCTTGTTTCGTCCGGAGATGATGTCATTTTGGCGACGAAAAAAGGGCAGTCCGTCAGGTTTAAGGACATTGAGGTCAGGGTGATGGGCAGGAGCGCCGCCGGTGTGCGGGGGATTAAGATTCCGAAAGATGATGAGGTAATTGGCGCCGATGTTGTGAAGAAGGGGGAGAAGGGTCAATTTTTGCTCACAATGAGCGAAAGAGGCTACGGCAAGAAAACGGATGTTAAGAATTACAGATTGCAGAAACGGGGAGGGAGCGGAATTAAAACATTTAAAATTACGGAGAAAACCGGACCCTTGATGATTGCCACGGTAATAAAACCGGAACTTGAGGAGATTATAGCCATTTCTCAAAATGGACAAGTCATTCGTGTTTCACTTGGGCAAATTCCGGCGCTTGGCAGACAAACCCAAGGCGTGCGGATTATGAAGTTGAAATCCGGCGACAGCATAGCGTCGCTGACATGTTTGTAAGAATGAGTCCGCAACTGCGCGCAGTTGTGATTTTTTAAAAAACCGCCTCTAAAATTCAGAGGCGGTTTTTTTATTTACTTTTTCTTTAGATTTTTTTTAAGATTATTTCCAAACTTCTTTTTTCCATTTCTCGGGCAATATGCGCGTTTGGGTGGTAAACGCGGGGACACCATTTTGTGGTGTGCTTTATTTCGCGCTCCAAAAGTTTGATTTCATCCCCGATGAAGCGTATTATTTCAGTCCGTTCACTATCGTCTTTTAACGCAAAACTTTGACATATTCTTCCAACAGGCATTAACCCCCCATTTTTCTTTATCTGATTTTAATGGTTTTACATCAAGGATTTTTCTCCATTTTTTATTCATATTTTCAGTTTATCACATCGTGTTTAATGTTCCAATATTTTGTGGCGATGCTCACACCCTCTTTTTCACTTGTGGAATGTTATTTGCCTTGATATAATATAAACATATGGCATTTGTAAAACCGGAGGAAATCGTTAAAAAATATTTTCATCTTCAGCCCGGAATGGTTGTCGCCGATTTCGGCGCCGGTTCGGGTTTTTACACTTTGGCGGCCGCCGAGGCGGTGGGGGATTCGGGGAAAGTTTACGCCGTTGACATTCAAAAAGATTTGATTGAAAAGATTAAATCGCGCGCGGAGGACGAAGGCTTGAAAAATGTGGAAATTGTTTGGGCCGACCTTGAGAAGGAAGAAGGTTCAAAGTTCGCCGAAAATTCCATTGATTTCATTATTATTTCCAACATTCTCTTTCAGGTTCCCGACAAAGTTTCGGTTGTGAACGAGGCATTCCGAGTTCTTAAGAATGGCGGGGAGTTGGCGGTGTTGGATTGGAGTGAATCTTTCGGAGGTTTGGGTCCGCGTCCCGAGAATGTTTTCACTCGCGAAGCATGCGAAAAAATATTCTTGGAAGGCGGTTTCGTTTTGGATGAAGAATTTGAGGCAGGAGAGCATCATTACGGGGTAATTTTTAAAAAACAATAAATTTAATCAAGAACCTCAATTTTCGCGTTTTATGAAATCAGGTTTTAATATCAATAACAATTTTGAAAATGATTGTAGACGAGAGGAAAAGTTCACTTCCGCCGGAATGAGCAGTTTTCAGATCATTTTATTGGCGGTTTTTTCGGTGTTATTGGTGGTCGCCGTTCTTATGTTTTCCGGTATTTTACCCGGTTTTAAAGGCAAGGGTGTAACCGTCGCCTCCAATATATCCATGTGGGGGACGCTGAGCGGTCCCAAGCTTAACGCGTTGATTGGCGAACTGAATACCGAAAACAAAAAATCGTTTTTTGTCACATACAAAAGAAAAAGGGCTTCAACTTACCAAAACGATTTGGTTAACGCCCTGGCTTCCGGATCCGGACCCGATATTTGGATTATGAGTCAAGACATTCTCTTGTGGGCAAAAGACAAACTTCAGCCACTCAGTTTTGAGAGTTTTCCCGAAAGGAGTTTCAGGGATACTTTTTTTGATTCGGCGGATCTCTTTCTTGACGTGAAGAATAAAAATATTCTGGCTATGCCTATAGCGGTTGATCCGTTGGTTTTATACTGGAACCGGGAACTTTTTTCCTCCGCCGGATTGGCGCGCGCCCCGGAAAATTGGGATGAGTTTCTTGCCTCGGTTCAATCACTCACAAAACGTGACAACGCCGGAAATATCACTCAGGCGGGAGCCGCCATCGGAGAATTCAGAAATGTAAAAAACGCCAAAGATATTTTATCCATGCTGATTCTGCAAGCGGGAAATAAAATCGTTGACCCGGTTTCCCTAGGAGTTGTTTTGGGAAATCCCGGGAAGGCGCCCCTCAGTCCCGCCGAGAACAGCATCCGTTTCTTTAATGAATTTTCGGATCCCGGGAAGTTATCCTATACATGGAATCGCGCTTTACCCGCATCGGAGACTATGTTTGTGAACGGAAACTTGGCGATGTATTTCGGTTATGCCAGCGAATTGAACGGAATAAAGGAGATGAATCCTCATCTTGATTTTGACGTTGCCCCAGTCCCTCAAATTAAAGGAAGTTCCGCCAAGGCGACTTTTGGAAAAATATACGCATTGGCCGTTTCAAAGGCGTCGCCCCGCAAACAGGCGGCTTTCACCGCTATCTTTAAAATGATGGGAGGGACTTTTTCAGCGGCTTTCGCCAAAGATGTTTCAATGGTCCCGGTTCGCAGGGACTTGCTTGCCAAAGGGAACGATAGCGTCTTCAGCCCCGTTTTTTTCAAATCGGCGATTATGGCGAAAGCATGGCTTGAACCCGATCCCGGCAAGGTTTTTGAAATATTTAAAAATATGGTAGAATCAGTTGCAACGGGGGCGGCAAGACCCTCAGAATCCGTAAGGGAGGCGCGCGGACAAATAGAGGAGCTTATAAAACAATATGCTAAGTAAAACTTTTTTAACGACGATACTTTCTTTGACGATATTTTCTTTAATATTGCTTCCTTTCGCCCTCTTCGCCGCCTCGCCCGGAATCGTCCAGTGCGGAACACAGGAAGATGCTTCGGGTAATATTTCAAATCCTTGCACGGTTTGCGATTTATTCACTCTTGTGGACAGGGTTGTTGATTTTATGCTTGAGGTTGTCGCTTTCCCTTTGGCGGTGATAATGTTTTTGTATGGAGGCTTTATGTGGATAACGGCGGGAGGAGATTCGGCAAAAATAACGAAAGGACGAAAAGCGATAGAGTATGCCGTTTACGGAATGATTGTCGCGTTTGCCGCTTGGCTCATAATTGACACCATCCTCAAAGCTCTTCTGGCGGGCGGTCTCGGTAAAATTCAGGGATGGGGTTTTTGGCACAGCATTCCTCAATGTTAACAATAAAAACAAAAGCATTTATTCTTAACCATTGATTTTAAGAAAACAATGAAAAAAGTTATTCACATAAAAAAAGTATTGTTCAATCCGTTTTTTTGGGCTATTATTAATGTATTGCTGATTTTTCCGACGCTTTCAGCAAGAGCGGGATCTTCGTCCGAGTTTAGTAACCCGATGGTTTCAAAGAATATTACGGAATTGGTTGAAGCAATCGCCGACATTATATTCAAGATTGGAATTCCTGTCGCGACCGTCTTCATCATTTATTCCGGTTTAATGTTCGTTACCGCCCGCGGGAGCGAAGAGCAACTGAAAAAGGCGAAATCAACCTTTATGTGGACGGTGCTTGGAACGGCTGTTTTACTGGGAGCGAAGGTTATCGCTCTGGCGATAAAAGAGACAGTTAAAGGTTTTTAGTTTTAAGATTAAAAGGTCGTAATTTAAAAGCAATTAGTTAAAAAATTTATAAATGCAAAAAATTAAAAAAATAATTCCGCTCGCTTTGGTTACCATGCCTTTTTTGGCGATGGCAGAAACTATTAAGGGTATAATAACTAAGATAACGGGCGTTATTGATGTCATTATACCTCTTCTGATTACTTTTGCCGTCCTGATGCTTATGTGGGGAATTGTCCAATTCATAACAGCGGCGGGAGACGAGGAAAAAAGGAAAAAAGGAAAGGAACTTATAATCTACGGCATTATCGGATTGTTCGTAATGGTTTCCATTTGGGGTTTGGTAGGTGTTCTTACGGGCACATTCGGTTTGTCTCAGAGTGCTCCTAAATTACCCACATACCAGCCCAGTTTTTAATTAAATATGACACCCGTTGACACACTATTGCAAAAAATAGCCGACCAGATAATCAATCCCATTATAGGGTTGATGTTTGCCGTCGCGATTCTTGTTTTCCTTTACGGAATGGTTGAATTTGTCGCCGGAGCCGGAAACGAGGATAAAAGAACACAAGGGAAACGGCATATAATTTGGGGAATCATAGGATTGTTCATTATGGTTTCCGTATTCGGCCTTATGCAAGTGCTGTGCAACTTCTTCTATAATGGAGGGTGTTATTAAAAACAGAAAAAGAAGATTGAAGTTTAAAAAGCGGTTTGGGATAACTCCCGAACCGCTTTTGCTTTATCACCATGTTTTGCTGAATTAACTCTTCAATTGCACACCTGCACTTTCTTGAAAACTTGCCGTGGTGTTAAATAATTTAAACGCTTGCGAGGTCTGCCATTCA
>QIJB01000096.1:0-7264 GCA_003231675.1 Candidatus Campbelliibacteriota bacterium
CCTTAAAAAATTTCTTCAGGAAATTATTCAGCCTATCCTGCGGAGGATTGGGTTTTCGGTCATGGTGACCGAATGTTTCCCAGTCCATCCAGAAGATGATGTAAGATTCTTGGTCACCGACCCAGTTTCCGAAGCTGTTTTCCAGCTCCCGAATAAAATCTCCGCCGTCCTGTATTTCTCCGAACGCGATTTTCTGTTGCCATAAGTGACTCATCAGAAAAATCGCAATCCCGTCTCTCCATATAATCTCATTATATGGAGGAGGGGAGCCGTAATGGCAGCAGAACGGTTTATCATCCGTTATTGTCCAAAGAGCACCACTCCGTTTCAATGGCTTCAAAATCCTTTCCGAAAACGCCATTTCGGGAGGGAAAATCCCTCTGACACTTCCGGTGCCAACGCCGAAATATTTCATGTAAGCGTCCAAATTCAGCTTCAGTTGGCGTTCCGCATATCCACCCGATACCAGTGGCAGAATGGGGTGGTAGGCAGCCGTGTTGACCAACTTGATTTTTCCTCTTTTCACGCATTCTTTTATCAAATTGATAGTTTCTTTTTGTCCGAATTTTACCAAAAGCTCAACCAAGCTTAAAGGGATGTCGGCGCAAATCACCGTCCCCTCGGGCGACCTTAACAAGAGTTCGGCGAGCGGTCGATAACTTTGCTCGGCTATCTTCCGCACGATATCTTTTGTTTGGGTGGGCGGCTGATAAGCATGCAGCCCCAGAACTACGTATATCTTTTTCATCACGACCTCCTTTTTATGTAAAAGTCCTTCTTTAATAAGAATAACAACAAGGTAATGTCTTTACAAGGAAAGCATACCGTCTCCGACTGTTTGGAATTATTTTCGCGCCAAATTTGTTATAATATTTTAATGGGTTGGCAAAATATAGGCAATTTTTTAGACAGATTTCAGGTTCTTAAGCCGCCGAAGAAATTCGTTCAGGGTGAAACGGCAAAAGCCGTCAGCGCTGTTTTGGGCGCCCCCATAAAAGAAGAAGCGATTGAAGAAAGGAGCGGGGTTGTTTACATAAAAACAAGAAATCAAGCGATCAAGAACAACATTTTTATGCGCAAGGAGGATATTCTCAATGAGCTGTCCAAGACTCTCGGAAAAAAAATAAAGGACATCAGGTTTTAGAAACCCGATGCCCTTTTGCCATTAAAATTTTAATTTTGTCCTTGAAATAGCACTAAGGAGATACCTTATCATCTCCTCGATGCTGATTGAGTCTGAGCCTGTTTTTTGGGCATGTTTTTTGTATAAACTTGCCCAAAATAACTCATCACGGAAGGACTTGTCTTTCCGTGATACCGCCACGAAGGTGGCTATGACGTGTACATACACGCTCCTCACCTCTATGGTCTCAGTTTCGTCAAAGCCCAAAATGGAACCAATGATTCCACTTAGATCTTTAACGACCTCACTATCTTTATACCCCCTTTGGGCATAAAGAATAATTTTTTTTTGGAAAATGTTCAAGTTACACCTCCTTTTTGATAAAAAAAATTTTAATGTGCGTTTTTTACCACAACCTTAATCATGGAGTATTATTTATAATTTGTCAAGCCAAAAAAAATCGGGTATATTCTACCTTGAAAACAAATTTTGGAAAAATTTTTTAATACGCGCAAAAAAGAGAATAAAAAACTCTCGGAAAAAAAATAAAGGACATCAGGTTTTAGAAACCCGATGCCCTTTTGCCCTTAAAATTCTTTCCGCTTGCTCCGGGGCAGGATGAAATAGTTGGGCTCGCCCACTTCAATGCGAACAACCCCGTGATAACTGACAAGCCAAAACCCCTCAATAAAGACAAGGAGTCTGCGAATCATCTCGCTGATGTTCAATTCATAACTTCTTCCCTTGAAAAATTCGCCCCAAAAGAGATTTTCCAAAATAGGATTATTCTTTCCGAGCGCCCTGAACGTTGACATTACATACCTGTACACAATTTCAACATCCAGAGAGCTTTCCGGCGCGCCAGAAACATGGGCGATTATTTTTTTAATATCACCTATCGTTCTCCTTTTTTTGTAGTATCCTTTGGCATACATCACTATATGCCTTTGAAAATCATTTAGTGTAATCGGCAAAATTACACCCCCTTGTTTTTAGTTTTAAGGTTCTCTTCCTTTGGTACACCTTAGCAAAAAAAACTCGGAATTCAAAGAGTTTCCCGTTTATCTCAGTTTGATAACCTTATTGGAATGGAGACTTCCTTTTTGTTTCGCACCTTATCATAGGCGATTATTTTTATGTAAGATTCTGTTTCTGCGTCAAGAGATCCGCCATTATCACCGGTTTCCCGAAGGGGAACAATAAAAGAAAGTCCGAAGCGGCCGCTTTTTGACGACCCCAGATATTTATTATCTAAAAAGAAGTCAACTTGGTCCATGCCAAACTTGCTTGCGTAAGATATTTTAACGTTTATTTTTTCTCCTCTCCGGTGAAGACTGTTCGGTGTTGGAGATATTACGCTTACTTTTGGAGCGTATTCCAGCAGGTGGATGTCGTCAAATTCTTTTGGAACATCTTCTATCGTTTCGTCTTTGATTCCGTTTTTGGCGGCCCAATCCCTTACCGGTTTTTCCCAATTCTCAAATTGAGGGTCATTTTCAGGATTTTTCGGACGAGCTCCGAGTGGATTTTTCTTGTTGACCCAAAAGAGAATGTTATGGACCTGCGTAAGCGTCCTCTTTTCTATCAGTTCCGGCGGAGTGAATTCAGTTGCCAATTTTCCCGATATTTTATCTATTTTGTAAGTTTCCCCCCCTCTCCAATCTCCCCGCAAAACCGGTTTGTCAATTGCTTGGGGCTGCGGTTTTTCAAAATTTTCATTGGGAAGGTCTTTGAAAACCTGCTTAAAAAACGCATTCCATAAGGGGGCGGCTATAAAGCCCGCCACCTTTTTTTCCATCGGGCTGTTATCATTGTTCCCCGTCCAAACTCCGAGAGAAAAATCAGGCGTATATCCGATAACCCAAGCGTCTTTATAATTATTAGTGGTTCCCGTTTTGACCGCCACTTCTCGGCCAGGGAAATAAAGCCACGATCTCGGACCAAAGGCGGGAGTCCTCGCTTTGTTGTCTGACAAAACATCGGAGACAAGAAGAGCGATGTTCTTTTTTATAACTTGGCGAGGCTCCGGTCTGTATTCTTCAAGTATTTTCCCTTGAGAATCTTCCACTTTTAAAATACCGGTCGTATTATTCCTTTTCCCTTCGTTGGCGAAAACCCCGTATGCCGAGGTCATTTCCAAAAGCGAAACCTCTCCTCCCCCGAGAACTAAAGTGAGCCCGTATCTGTTAGGGTCGTTTAACGTCGTGATGCCCATATCATGGATTGTTTTCAGCGAGTCTTTCAGTCCTGAGAGATAAAGAACTTTTACTGATGGGACATTAACCGATTGGGATAAGGCGTTTCTAAGCGTCATCGGTCCGCTGAAAATGTGGTTGTAGTTTCCGGGGTGGTAACATTCCTTTTCTTTGACATCCAATCCCGGTTTCGGCTTGTAGTCAGGTCCGCATGAAGAATTAAATTCCGTCTTTAAATTAAAAAGGACCGTCTCAGGGGTGTATCCTTTTTTAAAAGCGGTCGCGTAAATAAACGGTTTGATGGAAGAACCCGGTTGACGTCCTATTCCGTAAGAAGTGATATTCGGTTTTGGTTCAAACTTGCAATCAACTCCAGGAGAACATCCCTCAGGTAGCGGTTTTCCGGACCAATCTTTTGACCCGACCATAACGAGAATTTGCCCCGTTTTCGGGTCTATTCCAACCAGCCCGGCGTTATAAGCGCCGAATTTCTTTACATTTCCCTCAACGTATTTTTTTACCATTTCTTCCGCTTTTTGCTGAAGGTCGTAATTAAGGGTCGTGATAACTTTAAGTCCTCCGTTTTCAACCACATCTTTACCATATTTTTTTTCAAGATATGACCGTATATAAATGGAAAAATGCGGAGCCTTGATAGAACTGTTTCCTCTGTTTAAAAATTTAACTTTTTCTTTCTCGGCTTCCTTCTCTTTCGGCTCCGTTATAAAGCCAAGCTCCCTCATTCTTTTTAGGACAAAGTTTTTTCTTTTTTTAAGTTTATCGAGATGATTTCCATAAGGAGAATAATAAGTCGGAGATTGGGGAAGCGCCGCTAAATAAGCCGACTCGGCAAGTGTCAATTCGCCGGCATGCTTCCCAAAAAAACTTTGGCTCGCCGCCTCAATTCCGTAATTAACCCCTCCGTAGGGTATTTGATTTAAATAAAGGTCAAGAATCTTTTCTTTTGAAAGTTGTTTTTCAAGCTTGAGTGTCAGAATCGCTTCTTTGATTTTCCTTGTATAACTTTTTTCCCTGGTTAAAAAGGTGTTTTTTATCAATTGTTGAGAAATTGTTGATCCGCCCTGCCTTGAATCCCCATTTTCCATATTTGATATGAAAGCGCGGGCTATGGCCTTAAGGTCAATGCCGTCATGATTGTAAAAATTGGAATCTTCAATGGCAACCGTGGCGTTTTTCAGGTTTCTGGAAATTTTGTCAAAAGGCACCACCGTTCGGCGGATATCTTGGTGGATGTCCCACAGCAAAATGTTTCCCGTGCGATCATAGATTTTTGTTGACTGAACCACCTTTATGTTGTCAAAAGAATTGAAATCAGGGACTTTGATTCTGGCAACCCAAAGGACCATCAGCCCGGCGCTGAAAATGACCGCCGCCGCCAGTAAAAGCGCCACGCCACCAATAAAACTCTTTAAACCCGAGCTCCTTCTCATTGCCTAATATGGTAGCACAAAAGCCGTTTTCGTCAAAAAACACCATCGCGCGTTTCAAAGAGCGATAAAAAAATGTTATTATGTGAAATATGGACAATGAAGGAAAAATACAAAAACTCTTAACTCGCGGGGTAACGGAAATAATCGGACGCGAAGATTTGGAGAAAAAAATAAAAGATGGGAAAAAGCTCCGCATAAAATTCGGAGTGGATGTCGCCAGACCTGACCTGCATCTAGGGCATTCCATCGGGCTCCGCAAATTACGTGAATTTCAAGATTTAGGGCACACAGTCATTTTTTTAATAGGAGACGCGACGACAAGAATCGGCGATCCGACTGGAAAAGATAAAACCAGACCGATTTTAACGGAAGATGAAATTCAAAAAAACGCAAAAACTTATACTGAACAGGTCGGGAAAATTCTGGATGTTAAAAAATGTGAGATTCGCAGGAATTCCGAGTGGTTTGACAAAATGTCAATGTTTGATTTTGTAAATCTTTTGACTATGGTCACTCATTCCCAGATTATGAATCGCGAAGCATTTCGCAAGAGAATCAAAGAGGGAAGGGAGATTTTTGCCCACGAACTCGTTTACCCTGTTATGCAGGGCTATGATTCAGTGGTTCTCAAGGCTGATGTCGCCGTTCACGCCGACCAATTGTTTAATGAACATTTTGGGCGTCTTTATCAAGAAAAATTCGGGCAGGATCCGCAGACGATAATGACTTTGCCGATGCTCGTCGGGACGGATGGAAAAAATAAAATGTCAAAATCGCTTGATAATTACATTGGTATTGCCGAGCTGGCCGATTCTCAATATGGAAAAATTATGTCCATACCGGATACTCTGCTGGAGAAATATTACACCCTGCTCACCGACTTACCTTTTGATAAGGAAGAAAATCCCCGCGACGCTAAAATGAGGTTGGCTTATGAAATCGTCAAAATGTATCACGGAAAGGAGTCGGCGGAAAAGGCGCGGGATAACTTCATAAAACTTTTTCAAAAAAAAGAAATACCAGATGACATTCCGGAAATTAGCTCCGAGAAAGGCGCGATGCTCGGCGACATTCTCATTGACAACAAAATTATCTCTTCCATGGGGGAGTTCCGCCGGTTAGTCAAGTCCGGCGCTGTAGATGTGGATAGAGAACCGATTACCGATATTCACTTCACCATTAAATGTCCGATTGTCGTTAAAGTCGGTAAAAGGAGGTTTATAAGAGTGAAAATTTAAAATAAAAAACACCACCTCCTTTAAGGGGCGCTGTTTTTTATTCTTTCTGAGCCAGCTAATCAAAGTCCATATCTAAATCCATTTCTTCCATCTCGTTGTCTTCAAAGTCAATTCCCTCCGATCCGTCAATGTCATCAATCAATTCATCTTCATTGAACCCCGGAGCCTCATTGATTTCTTCCATAATTGTTTTTATTTTTTTATGTAAATTACGACCTGATAATTTATCGCGATTGAGGCGAACATTCCGAGAAAAATCAGCACAAGCCTTTTGGGAATTTTCGCCTCCGGCGAGACCCTATATTTTTATCAAAAAGAGATTTTTTTGTAAAGCGTTTTATTTTGGGGTGTGGATATCTTTTGGCGGCTAAAAGCGGTGTCGGGCGGAGCAGGTGAGGGCGCAGGCGATGGCGTCAACCTCGTCGTCCGATTTTGGTATGGTCGGCATTTTTAAGACCGCTTTTACCATTTCTTGCACTTGGTTTTTTTCCGCCCTGCCGTAGCCGGTCAAGGCGATTTTTATTTCAAGCGGAGTGTATTCTTTTATTTCAAGCCCTCCGGCGGCGGCGAGAAACAAGACCATTCCGCGCGCCTCGGAAACAGCCATCGCCGTTTTCTGGTTTTTCGTGAAAAAGAGTTTTTCAATGGCGAGAATGTCAGGTTTATGTTTTTTGATTATCTTTTCAATTTCCCGTCCAATGCCGAAAAGCCGCTTCGCGTGCGGATTGTTTTTGTCAGACGCGAGACAGGTTGAGTAAAGCAGTTTTTCGCCATCGCGCGTTTTTTCCAAAATCGCGCACCCCATCCGGTCAAAGCCGGGATCAATTCCCATAAAAATTGTTATTCGCAGTTCGTGAATAATTCTTGTACGTCATCATGGTCGTCAAGCGCTTCAAGGAGCCGGTCCAGTTTGGCGGCGTCCTCTTCGCTTATTTCAACTTTGTGTTTCGCTTCCCATTTGCCGTCTTTTTTCTCAAACGCCCAAGTGACGGAACCGCTTTCCGCGAATTTTCCGTTATTTTTTGAAAGGATGTGCTTGATTTCCGCCACGGTGCGGTTGTTATTGTCCGTTATCGCTTCAATGATGATGGCGACCCCGCCCGGTCCGTACGCTTCATAGCGGACATTTTCCATTTGAACCCCTTCCAGTTTCCCTGCGCCTTTCTTTATCGCCCGTTCAATGTTGTCCGCGGGCATATTCACGCCTTTCGCTTTATCAATGGCGGCGCGAAGATCCGGATTCATATCCGGGTCTTC
>QIJB01000096.1:7290-11836 GCA_003231675.1 Candidatus Campbelliibacteriota bacterium
GCCATCTTTGAAAAAGCCTGGCTTCTCTTCGCGTCTGTGGCGGCTTTCTGATGTTTAATTGTTGACCATTTAGAATGTCCCGACATATAGGTAGAATAACGAATCGCGAACCAAGAATCAAGCGGACGCACCCGTCAAGTACAACGCTTGACACTTTTTGTGGTATTGATAAGATATAAACATACACGTCTCATCCAGCCGCAAGGTCCGATGAGGTTTTGTTTATTCTGGGCTTGTTTTATAATAAGAATATGAAATCAGTTTTATTTATAGATGGCGAAAATTTCAAAGGCAAGTCCAAAATGGTTTTCAAAGAATCAAAAAAATTAAAACCGGAATGGCATACTTATGATTTTAAGGGTTTATTTTAAAAAGTTTTACAGGGAATGGAAATTGATGAGAAAGTTTTTTATTTTGCCAAACTCAAAGAACATCGCCAAACAAAAGAAAAATCAAAGCAGCTTATTGAAGAACAGAGATTGTTGAAAACCCACCTAGAGAAACAGGGATTTAAAGTTGTTTTTGCCGGCAGGGTTAGGGGCCAAAATGACAATAATTCACTTGTTTTTAGGGAAAAGGGCGTGGATGTCAGAATGGCTGTTGATATGGCGGTTCAGGCGTGTGATAAAAAACTAAAAGAGGCCATTGTTTGCAGTTCTGATTCAGATTTACAGCCAGCCATAAAAGAACTCACGGAAAGGAAGGTAAAAACTGTTTATATGGGCTTTGAAAATAACCCCAACAAAGGGTTAATGTATACAACAAACAAGGCGATTTTAATCCGTAATTCCGAGATACTTGAATTTGGAAAAACAAAATCTCTTTTTTCTCAATAACCTTTGCAATTCTTCTTTTTAAAATTTAAACGAAAATTATGACACCAATTGAAGCAGAAAAAATAATAAACGAGTATTGGAGATCAATGAAAGATTTAAGGTCTGCAAAAGCAATTGTTCAACCAATTAGTGACCTTCCATGTTCCACTGGAATGATAAAGTACGCTCATTTTGTGTATGGCGAGGAATTAATTAAAAAAAATCTTTTAACAAAAAAAATTGGAGACCAACTAACCCAATCCTATTCAAAAATTCACTCTAGATTCGTTGAAGATTCAGACCATATAAACACTAAATACAAAGAATATATTACAGGATTAGAAAAAGGTAAAATTGTCAATGATTTTAAATTGGGTGATTTGATTGATATTGATGTAGAATATAATAATTTTTTAGCGGACTGTCAGGGAAATTACGGGAGGAACAAAGATTAGTCAATTTAAGGAAAGTTTGTGTATATGCGTGCATAATAGAGCATATTGGGTTCAAGAAAAATTGCATTAATAATTTAATTAAACTACAATCTGAATTAATATGGATAAATCATGGGATTCATTAACACCAAAAGGACTAAGAAACGCTAAAATATTTAGCGTTGTATTTATAGTTGTTTCAATACTGGTTTTTATTTTTTTAAGCACTAGCATTGGAAAAATCCTATTAGGAATCGGAGTCATTTTTGGACTAGGTCCGTTCATTTTAGGGTCCAAGGGGTCAGTAAAAAACAAGATACATGTATTAAAAATGGTTGAGCCCGGATATAATAACTGGAAAGATGAAGAGATTGAAAAACAACTCAAAGCAATAGGAGAATGTGGATATAAGTGGTTTGAAAAAAGGGGTAGGGTCGGATTTAAGCATACTAAAACTGGATTATATTTAAAAATAGAGGGGTTACACTTTTATAAACCAGAAGAAATTAAAAAAGTTTACAGAGAAGTTTGGTCCAAAGATGATTCTGCAACTTTACGCAAATTTGAAAAAGAAATGCTTGCTATAAAAAAGTTAGCTGAAACAATTCCAGATGGTGCTACTGACGAAGAAATAGAAGCTATCTTTGAGGAACAGCAAATCAATAAAAATCAATAAAAATGGAGAATATGCAGCCATACTGCCATCGGTCATTCTCCAATATTTTACTTTACGGCGCTCCGCAAATATTGCACATACTAAAACATTAAGTTGAACAAATTATTTTTTACTTAAACAATATGCATAGTTTATTTAACACAAAACAATCATTGGAGGAACTGGAGAAAAAAATAGACAACTGCATTCCTGAAAATCAACAGCTAGGCGCAATTTTTATTAATTTTCAATTACAAAAGCAGCTTATCAAGGAACAAAACGAATATAACAGGAAACAGCTTTTTTGGTCACGATTGTTAACGATTGCTACGGTGGGCTTGGTAATTGCGACATTACTTCTTATTAAATTTGGGTAAAAACAATTTATTTTACTTAATAAGGCAGTGCAATGAAATAACTACTTCATACCCATAATTCAATATTTTAAGCAAATTCTTCTTAGTAGTCCAGATTAAAAAGTTTTGAGGTGGCCGCCAGAGGCGAGCCTCGCCAAACCTTGTTTATATATTTAATTGATGGTTTGGCGGGGTTTTGCCGAGGTGTTCGTAGGCGCGCGGGGTGGCGATGCGGCCACGCGGGGTTCTCTCTATGAATCCGAGTTGGAGGAGGTACGGTTCGCAAACTTCGCCGATCGTCTCTTCTTCTTCTGAGGCGGATGCCGCCAGTGTTTGCAGTCCCACCGGACCGCCATTAAATTTTTCAATCAATATCTCCAGTATTCGCCGGTCGTTGGCGGTCACTAAGAGCTCAAGGGCTTTTATTGCCGAATCAAAATCAACCTTCCCTGATCCGTGGACTTGCGCGTAATCGCGACATCTTTTCAACAGGTGGTTCGCGGTTCTCGGGGTGGAACGGCTCCTCTTTGCTATTTCCGTCGCCGCCCCGGGCGCTATTTCCGTTCCGAGAATTTTCGCCGAGCGCTCAACAATCCTTTGTATCTCTTCTTCCGTGTAGAATTCAAGCCGAAAAGTTCCCCCGGAGAATCTTGAACGGAGAGGGGATGACAAGAGTGAAATTCTTGTGGTGGCGGCGATAAGGGTAAACGGAGGGAGATCAAGTTGAATGGTTCTGGCGGAAGGACCTTTGCCTATGATAATGTCCAAAACACCGGATTCCATCGCCGGATAAAGAACCTCCTCAATCATTTTATTCAGACGGTGAGCTTCGTCAATAAATAAGATATCTCTGGGAGAAAGGTTGGTGAGAATGGATGCCAAATCGCCGACTCTTTCTATCGCCGGTCCTGATGTTGATTTCATTTGCGCGCCGATTTCTTTCGTGATAAGATGAGCGAGCGTTGTTTTCCCCAACCCGGCGGGACCGTAAAAAAGAAGATGTTCGGGCGGTTCCTCTCGTCCCATTGCCGCGGTGAGAAGGATTTTTAAATTTTTTTTTATTGTTTCTTGCCCGATATAATCGCTCCAATTGTCGGGGCGCAGGGTTTGGTCAAGATATTTTTCATTGTTATTTTCGTTATTATTCATATTGATTGATTTTTGCAAATTAAGACTGACGATATTCCGCAAAAAGATTTTAAAATATTTTCTCTAAGGGCTTGACCCCGTCATTCACCCCGTCGTTCGCGCAATGACGGGGGTTGACAAACTAATTTTTATTTGCTATTATTTAACAAGTTTTCATTTATAACCGCCACATAATCCTCCAAGCAACAAAGCTTTCGCTTTATCGGAATTTTTTTGAGGACACCCTGGTTTCCGTTTTGCGGACCGGCTGGGGTCATCCTTTTAAAAAATTCTAAACTTTTGGTACCCATATTAAAAGAGTTGCTTAGAGGATTATGGGGCGGTTTTTTGTTGGACGACCGTGGCCGTCCAATTTTTTTAAATTTACAATTCAACTATCCTTTGCAGTTCTTCAAGCGATGTTATTCCTTTCAGGGCTTTCAAAATTCCGTTTTGCTGCATGTTCGGTATGCCCTGTTCTTTCGCCGTTTCCCATATTTGGGTTTCACTGGGGCTTTTTAAAATCAGGGATTCTATTTTTTTATCCACCAGTATTATTTCATATATTCCGATTCTGCCCTTATATCCGATATTATTGCATTCTTCACATCCTGCCGGCTTCCAGATTGAGATGTTGTTTATGTCCGGCTTGGCGAATTTTTTTGGAAGGTCGGCCAGATTTTTTTCAATTATTTGCTTTTCTTCGTCATTTGGCTTGGTTTCTATTTTACATTTTTCACACAATTTTCTCACGAGTCGCTGAGCCATAGAGGCATTCAGCGCGGGAGCGATAATATTGGGGTTTACCCCAAGGTCAACCAATCTGGGAATCGTTCCGGCGGCGTTATTGGTGTGTAGAGTGGAAAAGACCAAATGTCCGGTAAGGGCGGAATTTATCGCCGTCTTTGCCGTTTCCAAATCCCTGATTTCACCAATCATTATAACATCTGGGTCTTGTCGCAAAACGGCTCTCAATCCGTTTGCGAAAGTGTAGCCCTTCTTTTTTTCCACTTGAGTTTGCGTAATCCCATTAAGGTGATATTCAATAGGGTCCTCAATTGTTATTATCTTGATGTTCGGGGAATATATTTTTTTGAGGAAGGCATAAAGAGTGGTTGTTTTTCCCGAGCCGGTCGGACCGGTGGTCAACAGCATCCC
>QIJB01000094.1 GCA_003231675.1 Candidatus Campbelliibacteriota bacterium
TCCCTCAGTCTTTTTTTTGAAAGCGGGACGGGAATGATAATCCATTCCGATTTTTTTGAAGAGCGGTTTCCGAGGGGGCATTGATGTCCGAGGAAGAATCTTTGATACATTAATTCCGCGAGAGGTTCCGCCAACAGTTTCGCTTTTTTGTATTTCAGCGTCCAAATCGCTTTCTTGGCAAACTCGTCTCCGTAGGCGGCGGCGGCAAAAACGGTTCCCGACTTGGGCAGTCCGGGGCGGTCTATTCTTTCCATACATTGCCGACAGAGAAGCGCGCCGGTATCGCCACAGCCGATACATTCCCGAGGTAGAATGGCGTCCAACGCCGAGCGCGCCGACCATTCCGTTCGGTTGAATATTTTTCGGAAAAAAGTTCCGGTGGTGTGGATAAGTTTTTGCATAAGAAAAGATTATTTTTATGTTATTATATGTTATAGTATACGGTATGGACTTTTCTTTCAAAAACTTTTCCCCTTTCAGCGGCCTTTTTAAAAAAGAGGAGGGCGCTTTGGGAGTTGACATAGGAGCTTCCAGCATAAAAGTTGTCCAACTGAGAAAAGAAAAAGAGCGCGCGGTGCTTGAGACATACGGAGAGATTGCCATCGGTCCGTATGGAGGAGAGAGCGTCGGGCAGGCGGTAAAATTGTCGGAAGAAAAAGCGATTGAAGCCCTCAAAGATGTTTTGAGAGAGTCAAACGTAACAACAACCAAAGCCGCCGTTTCAATTCCCTTGAAATCCAGCTTCGTCACCATAATCAAAGTCCCGGTGATAAAGGGAAAAAACATTTCTCAAATAATAGAAATGGAAGCGAGACGTTATATTCCTCTCGCCATCTCGGAAGTGGAGATGGATTGGTGGATTCTCCCGGAGAAAGCCAATGAAAATGAGGAGGAAGCGGGAGGAGAAGAAAAAAGAAAGTTCGCAACAGTTCTTTTAGTCGCCATTCATAAGGATATTCTTGTGAAATATCGGGAAATAGTTTCCAAGGCCGGTCTTCAGATAGCGTCCCTTGAGATTGAATCTTTCAGCGCCATTCGTGCTTGCGCAAGCAGGGAACAGAGTCCGACTTTGATAGTGGATATCGGAGCTTCTTCACTGAAAATGGTCATTGTTGATTCGGGAATAATGATGGCCGCCTATTCCACTGACAAAGGTTCTCAGAATTTGACCATTGCGATTTCTCATTCCCTGGGAATTGATTTTGAGCGGGCGGAAGAGATGAAAAGAGAGATAGGGCTTTCCGACCTTCCGGAGCATAAGGAAATAAGGGGAATTATTGAACCTTTCCTTGAGTATATGTTTTCCGATATAGGCAAATTCGTGAGAAATTATCAGAAGAAGCAAGGTCGCGCCGTCGGTAGAGTGGTCTTGACCGGGGGAGGATCTTTGCTGAACGGAGTGGTCGCATTTGCCGTGAAAAAATTGAGTCTGGAAACGGCGTTGGCGGAACCTTTCTCAAAGACCGAATACCCCGCCTTCTTGGCTGAAGTTTTGAAAGACGCCGGTCCCGCTTTTTCCATCTCCTTGGGGCTTGCTTTAAGAGGATTGCAATAAAAAAACAATTATGGACAGAACATCTTTTATACCTAAAAAATCTTTTAAAAAACCGGTTTACAAAGCAAAGGGCGCCGGTTTCCTTTTGAGTTCAAGTCTTATTCTACTCATTGTTTCCGGATTATTGTTGGGAGGAGTTTTTTTCTACAAAGAAGTGCTTAAAAAGCAGATTATCGTTTTGGGAATTTCCTTAAAGAGGGCGCATGCAGGTTTTGAACCGGGACTTGTGCAGGAATTAACGAACGTGTCCATGAAGGTAAAGGCCGCCAAGGTTTTACTGAAAGAGCATAAGGCGCTTACCCCGATTTTTGATTTTTTGAGAAACAGCACTCTGAAAAATGTGAGTTTTTCCAGTTTTTCATACAAACCTTCCAAAGAGGGAGAGCCTAATATTTCCATGAGAGGGATTTCCAAAGGATACGCCGCTCTCGCCCTTCAAATTGACGAGTTTCAAAAAAGCAAAGATTTGAAAGAAATTTCCGTTTCCAAACTCTCTTTGACGAACAAGGGAAACGTTTCTTTCAATCTTGAGCTTGTTTTCAATCCGGAGTTTATCAGTTATAAAGCAAAATGATTTTATGGGAAGAATAATTGCGTCAATATTTCTTTTAGCGGCGACAGTGATGGTCTTTTTCACGTGGACCAATCCCATTTTAAAAACCGTTAAAACTCTCAAAACCGAGCAAAACAATCTCAACGTCTCTTTGAATAATTTGAAAGAAGTTCGTTCAGTGAGCGACCAGATATTATCCGAATATAATTCCATATCTCAAGAAGATTTGGATAAACTGAACAAATTACTCCCATCAAAGATGAAAGCCATTGAGTTTGTCATGGAGGTGGAAAATATGACCAAGAAACACAATTTAGTGCTCAAAAACGTTGATATACAAAAACCAGATGATAAAAAAAAGCGGATTATTTTCGGAGAAAAGAAAAAACCGTTTGAGAAGATTCCATTAAGCATATCCGTCGTCGGAAGTTACGCTTCTTTTATTTCATTTCTTTCCGACATGGAAAGAAGTTTGAGTGTCATTGATGTGGAAAGCCTTACTTTCAAATCCGGTAAAATTGATTCTTATCAATTCAGCATAAAGGCGTCAACTTATTGGAAAGGGAATTAAAAAAATATGAGTAAAAAAACAAAATTTTTAATAGGGGTTCTGATTGCGACAGGTCTGATTTTTATTTATACCCTTTATTCTCCAAGCGAAAAAACACAAGGTAATTTGAGCGTTGCTCCCGGGGGAATCGTCGGAGGTTCGGCCCAGAAAACATCTTCGTCTTCCGATGAGTCTTCGCAAACTCTCGTGAACTTGAAATCAATAAAGATAGACACTTCTTTTTTTAAGGGCAAGACCTTTCAAGACTTGATTGATTTTTCCGTTCAATTAAAACCCCAAGAAGTCGGAAGATCAAACCCGTTCGCTCCGTTGGAAACGGAAGCCTTGCCAAAAGCTTTGCCAAAGATTTGAGGTTTGCCGACCATGGTTCACGAGTTGAATTAATATGCAATTTACCGACATTTTAGTGAAAAATAATATCATTGACCCGGAAATTCTTTCCGAGGCGAGGAGTCTTGCCGAAGAAAAAGGGATAAGCATTGAGAGTATGCTAAAAGCGCGGGGAGTTTCTCAGGAACAAATTGAAGCGGCGAAATCCGAAGCCGGCGGTGTTCCTTTTAGAAAAATCAAAGGGAAAAAAATAGCTTTCAATATTTTAAAGCAGATTCCCGAAGAGGCCGTCAGACATTACAGATTTCTTCCTCTTGAAGTCAATGAAGGAGTGCTGGAAATGGGGATGGTTAATCCTCAGGATATTGAGGCGAGGGAGGCGTTGCAGTTTATCGTTTCCAAATTAAATATGCCGTTCAAGATTTTTGCCATCTCCGAAGATGATTTCAGAAAAGGTGTTGAGGGATACAAGGGGTTGACCGGAGAAGTTTCAAAAATGCTTGGAGAACTTGAATCGGCTCTACTGGATACGGATGAAGGTGTTCCGAAAGAGATATTTCAATCAGAAAACAAATTTGTGGAAGAAGCCCCGGTTACCAAAATGGTTGGGGTTATTTTGAAGCATGCGGTTGCCGGAAACGCTTCTGATATTCACATAGAACCGATGTCGGACAAATTAAAAGTCCGCTTTCGCGTTCAAGGCGAACTCCACACAAGTTTGATACTGCCGTTGAGCGTTCATGAGGCGATTGTTTCAAGAATAAAAATCATCACTAATATGAAAATTGACGAAAAACGAAAGCCTCAGGACGGAAGGTTCGGCGTGGTGATTGAGAACAGACCCATTGATTTCCGCGTATCCACTTTCCCGACACATTTCGGGGAAAAAGTGGTCATCCGTATTTTGGATAAAGAAAAAGGAGTGAAAAGTCTTGATGAATTGGGTTTTACGGAATATAACATTAACGCCATCCGAGAATCTCTCAGGAAACCGTATGGGTTGATTTTGCTTACCGGTCCGACCGGGAGTGGAAAAACAACAACCCTTTACGCCATGCTTCAAGAACTGGACAGAGAGAAAAACAATGTCATCAGTTTGGAAGATCCTGTGGAATACAGTATTGACGGCATAAGCCAATCGCAAGTTATGCCGGAAATCGGTTACACTTTCGCCAACGGACTCAGGTCTATTCTTCGGCAGGATCCGGATATGATAATGGTAGGTGAAATCAGGGACAAGGAAACGGCGGCGTTGGCGATTCAGGCCGCCTTGACCGGGCACTTGGTTTTTTCCACTCTTCACACAAACAACGCCATCGGCGTCGTTCCCAGACTTGTGGATATGGACATTGACCCGTTTTTAATCGCCTCCACGCTTGAACTTTCCATAGCTCAGCGTTTGGTCCGAGACCTTTGCCCCGATTCTCGCAAAGCCCTGCCTGTCAAAGGAGAAGTCAAGCAGAGAATTGACGATGTGATTGCCAGTTTCCCGGAAAAAGCGAAAAAAGATTTGAAGATTCCGGAGAATGTTTATCAAGGCATTCCTTCCGCCACATGTCCTCAAGGGGCGAGAGGGAGGATAGGCATTTTTGAAGTCCTTAAAAAAACGCCCCAATTGGAAAACATAATTTTGAGCAATCCCATTGAACCGGAAATATTCAAGGAGGCGCGACGCCAAGGGATGTTGACCATGAAGGAAGACGCTCTGATGAAAATTTTTCAAGGCGCTGTTGGCTTGGAAGAAATAAATAGGTTATAATAATTGTATGGAGAATAAATATTCCATTTTAATAGTTGATGACGATGAGTTTTTGCTTGACATGTATTCTTTGAAGTTTCGCCAGTCCGGTTTCAAAGTAGAAGCGTGTTTCGGGGGGCAGGAGGCGTTGGAGAAAATTCGTGGCGGTCTTAGGCCGGATATGGTTTTGTTTGATTTGGTTATGCCGAATATGGACGGCTTTGAATTTTTGCGAAGCTTTAAAGAGGAAAATTTGTCCGAGAAGAGCAAGCTGATTATTTTGTCTAACTTGGGACAAAAGGAAGATGTTCAGAAAGGTCTCGCCTTGGGCGCCGATGATTACATTGTGAAGGCCTATTTCACTCCGTCGGAAGTGTTGGCGAAGGTAAGTTCTCTGCTGGACACGAGCAAGCGTTAATATTTTTTTCATCAAATAAACTATGAAAGATTACAAAAAAGAAATGGCGGATTTGATTATGACAGTCGTCAAAGAGGGAGCTTCTGATTTGCATTTGACCGTTGCCAGACATCCCACCATGAGAGTGGCGGGTTCCCTCATCCCTCTTTTAAAGAAAGAAGTGCTTTCCCCTGAAGATACGAAGGGGCTCATTTTTTCAATGCTTAAGGATAGGGAAGAGGAAATTCTAATCAGAGAAAAAGAACTTGATATTTCTTACGCTTTTAAGGACAAGGTGCGTTTTAGGATTAATGTGTTTTATCAGAAAGGTTTCTTGGGGGCGGCGCTTCGGCTTATTCCCGTTAAAATAAAGACCCTTCAAGAGCTCAATTTGCCGGATGTTTTAATGGATTTCACCGGGAGAGAACAAGGATTTTTCCTCGTGGTGGGACCGATTGGGCATGGAAAATCCACGACCATGGCTTCAATGATTAACCATATCAACCACACTCGCGCGGAGCACATAGTGACCATTGAAGATCCTGTTGAATATCTTTTTGTTCAAGATAAATCAATCATTGACCAAAGAGAGGTTAGAATAGACACCAATGATTTCAAGAGCGGGTTGAGGTCAATGTTCAGGCAGGACGCGAATATTGCCATGATAGGCGAAATGAGGGATACGGAGACGATGTCGGCCGCCGTTACCGCGGCTGAGACCGGACATTTGATATTTTCTTCTCTTCATACCAATAACGCTTCTCAAACGATAGACAGAATAATAGACAGTTTTCCGCCGAATCAACAAAACCAGATACGCCTTCAACTCTCAAATGCTCTTGTCGGCGTTTTTTCCCAACGCCTGATTCCGAGAATTTCCGGGGGGCTTGTTCCCGCCTATGAACTTCTTATCAGCAACTCGGCAATCAGAAACCTTATTCGCGAAAACAGGACACATGAAATAGATCTCATTATTGACACCAGTCTGGAATTGGGAATGGTCAGTTTGAACCGTTCTCTTGCCGACTTGGTGCGGGCGGGAGAAATTTCAACGGACAACGCTTATAAATTTTCTCTAAACCCGAGAGGATTGCAGGGACTTATTTAATATGCTTTACGAATATGAAGCGACAACTTTGGAGGGGGAGAAGAAGGCGGGCAGTATAGAGGCCGCCAATCTTGAGATTGCCATTTCTTCTCTACAGAGGAGAAATCTCATAATCGTCTCCATCAACCCCGTTGGTGAAAAAAAACCGTTTTGGGAAATAAAGATAAAGTTCTTTGAAAGAATTAAACCGCGGGATGTGGTTATTCTTTCGCGACAGCTCTCAACTCTCTTTGAGGCAAAAGTTCCCGTCATAGATTCTTTCAAATTGATTGCTTCGGAAACGGAAAACGAACTTTTGGCGGAAAAACTTAATGAAGTGGTGGAGGATATGCAGGGAGGGTCGCCGATGTCCGCCGCCATGGCGAAGCACCCGGATGTTTTTTCAAAATTTTATGTGAG
>QIJB01000076.1 GCA_003231675.1 Candidatus Campbelliibacteriota bacterium
AAATATGATAAAATGTTAATTATGAAGCTAAACTTGGAAACATTTTTAAGGCTTGGGAGGAAGGTTATTCCAAAAAGACTTTTCAAAATGGCGCAGCCGATTTATCATTGGTTGCTCTCTTTTTTGGCGGCTATGGTTTATCGTTTCCCGTCGCGGAAAATTTTTATCGTGGGCGTCACCGGAACGAAAGGAAAAACAACAACGATTGAAATAATCAACGCCATTCTTGAAGAGGCGGGATATAAAACAGCTCTTACTTCTTCCTTGCGCTTCAAAATCGGGAAGATGAGCGAAAAAAATGAGCGAAAAATGACCATGCCGGGAAGATTTTTTATGCAAAGGTTTTTGCGAAAAGCGGTAAAGGGGAAATGCCAATACGCGATTCTGGAATTAAGCTCCGAAGGAACTGTTCAATTCAGGCACAAATTCATTCGCTTTAACGCCCTTATATTCACAAATCTCGCTCCGGAACACATTGAATCGCACGGCTCGTTTGAAAAATATCGCGAGGCGAAATTGAAATTCTTCAAGGCGCTGGAAAAATCCTCCGTCAAAAGAAAAATTCTCATCGTAAATGAAGATGACCCAAACGCCTCTTTCTTTTTAAATTTTAATATTGATGAAAAAATAAAATACGGACGGAAAGATGTTTCCTCTTTCGCTCTCAAGAGAAACGGAATGAACTTTGTGATGGATGGCGAGAATATCACTCCCAAATTGTCCGGAGAATTCAATCTGTATAATATTCTGGCGGCAATCGCTTTCGTCAAATCGCAAAACATCGGGATGGACACGGCGAAATCGGCAATTGAAAAATTCTCTGGCATTGAAGGGAGGATGGAAAAAATAGAACTTGAACGGACGGACCCGCTCCATGACAAACAGGAATTCAATGTAATCGTGGATTACGCCCATACTCCCGATTCATTGGAAAAAGTTTACGAAACATTTCAAACCTCGCGAAAAATTTGTGTAATCGGTTCGGCGGGAGGCGGGAGAGATAAATGGAAGCGTCCCGAACTTGGCAAGATAGCCTCAAAGCATTGCGATCATATAATCATCACCAACGAAGACCCCTATGATGAAGACCCCGAAGAAATAGCGGATGAAATAGCCAAAGGAATTGACCGCCCGGTTTATGAAAAAATAATGGACAGGCGCGAAGCGATTGCCAAGGCGATTGCGCTCGCAAAAACCGGCGACACAGTCATTATAACCGGCAAAGGAGCCGAACCGTGGATGATGGGGCCTAAGGGAACAAAAATAAAATGGGACGACCGCGAAACCGCGCGAGAAGAGCTGAGAAAAATAATACAGACAAAGCAAAATGTCCAAGCATAGGATTTTTATCGCCATAGACATTCCCGACGAGTTGAAAAAACTCTCCGAGACGCTCTTAAAGGATTTTCAAACGAATGTCCCGATTAAAAAAACAAAGGAAGAAGATGTGCATATTACGATTGTTTTTTGCGGAGATTTAAACGACAAAGAATTGGAAGAAGTTGAAAAGACCGCGGAAGAAACAGCTAATCGGACTAAAAAATTTCAATTGACTCCAAAGGGGATTGTCTTTGCGCCTCCGCATAGAAAAACAAAAAGAATGGTCTGGCTTACTTTTAAAGATTCTCCCGAATTCTCGGCACTGAGTGAAAAATTCTCGTCCTTTGCCGACAAAAAGATGAAAGGTGTTTTTCCTCACGCAACCCTCGTCCGCTTCAATAGTCTCCATTATCAAAACCTCAAAAAATTGATTCCAGAAGAGGGTATCAGTCTGGAGAGCGAAGCCCGCCCGTTCTCAGTTGAACGAATAAACATAATGGAAAGCATCTTGTCCAAGGAAGGACCGCGATACAAGGTGTTGAAAACATTTAAATTGGTATGATACAATAAACAAATGAAAGCGGACATTATTGTGGGAATCCCCTCATATAAGGAAAGCGGGAATATCGCCTTCGTCTCAAAACAAGTGGACAAAGGGCTTCTTAAGTTTTTTCCGAATAAAAAATGCCTCATTGTTAACGTTGACAATGATTCCCCAGACGGCACAAAGGAAGCTTTCCTCGGCGCCGAAACGATTACTCACAAAATATACATTTCCACGCCTCGCGGAGTAAAAGGCAAGGGAAGGAATTTTCACAATCTTTTTAAGTTGAGCGAAAAAGTCGGGGCGAAAAAAGTGATGGTGGTGGACGCCGACCTTAAGAGCATTACCCCCGAGTGGGTAAATTGCTTTTTGTCGCCTCTTGGCAAGCAAAAAATGGATTTTGTTTTCCCTTATTATAATCGCCACCCCTATGACGGAACCATCACTAATCATATTTGTTACCCCTTGATTTATGGGCTTCTCGGAAAAGACATTCGCCAACCAATCGGGGGCGACTTTTCTTTCAGTTCAAAATTGGAACGATACTGGATGAAAAAGAGGTGGAATGAACAAATCAGAAATTACGGCATAGATATTTTTATGACATTGAACGCCATTTTGGGAAATTTTAAAATAGGAAGAGCTGACCTGGGAGCCAAAATCCACAAACCGAGCGCACCGAAACTGGACTTGATGTTCAGCCAAGTCGTGTACACAATCTTTAAGATTCTTCTTGACAATAAAAAGGCGTGGCAGAAAAAAATGAAAAAACCTTCGGCGATACGGCCATCCTCGCGCGCGGGGATTAAAATAAAATCAATCCCTCCCGCGCCCGCCGGCATCAATCCGAATGCCATTAAAAAAACGAGTTCTCTTTTGTTTGAAAAAAATAAAAAAATACTCAAAAAACAACTGCGGAAAGAAACATACCAAAAACTTGAAGAAATGTATAAAAATGGAAAAATCTTCATAAACGGCGAGCTTTGGGCGGAAATCGTCTATGAGCTCCTTGAGCGTTTCGGAAAGACAAGATGTAACCCTGAGCTCATAGAAGCGTTAAAACCTCTATATTTCGGAAGAATCTTCTCCTTTTTAAAAGAGACCCGGGGTATTCCCTTTAAAGAAACGGAGCAGTTGATAAAAAAACAGGCCATGACATTTTTTAAAAAAAGATCTTATTTTTTATGAAGACTGAATTTATCATCTGTCATTATGACGAAATAGGGCTGAAAGGAAAAAATAGAAAGTTCTTTGAAAAAAAACTTATAGAAAATATTAAGGAAGCCTTTAAAAAGAATGTCCCGGAATTTTCTCCCGAGATAAAGAGAATTTCCGGGAGAATTATAGTTGAATTTTCAGAAAGCGAAAAGAGAGAAAAAATAACTGAAACAATGAAAAATATTTTCGGTCTCGCTCATTTTTCCTTCGCTATCAATTGCGAACAAAAAATGGACACCATTGAAAAAACGGCGCTAAAAATTTTGTCCGAAAAAAAATTCGAGACATTCAGAATTTCCGCGCAAAGATCTGAAAAAGGTTTTCCTTTGACGTCTCCGGAGATAAACGCAAAAGTTGGAGAACATATTTTAAAGCATATTGGAAAAGAACCAGAGATTGATAATCAAAAAAGACCCGCTATAAAGGTGAATCTTAAAAACCCCGAGGTAACTCTTTTTATTGAGATAGCGGAAAAATACGCCTTTTTATATTCCCAGAAAGAAAAAGGGCAAGGAGGGCTGCCATTGGGCTCAAGCGGAAAAGTTGTTTCTCTTCTCTCGGGCGGAATTGATTCTCCCGTCGCTTCTTTTTACATAATGAGGAGGGGTGCCAGGGCGATATTCGTCCATTTTCATTCTCTTCCGTACACATCGCCGGCATCCGTTGAAAAAATCAGAGAACTCGTCAATATCCTAAATAAATTTCAAGTTCAATCAAAGCTCTATCTTGTCCCCCTCATTGATATTCAAAAACAAATAATGATGAAGGCTCCTCAAAAGCTGCGAATAATCCTCTATCGCCGTTTTATGATGAAAATCGCCGAAAGGATAGCGGGCTCGGAAAGAGCGTCGGCCCTTGTCACGGGTGATTCCTTGGGGCAGGTCGCGTCCCAAACTCTGGAAAATATGGCAGCCATTGAAGAAAACATAAAAATTCCCGTCCTGCGGCCGCTTATCGGTTTTGATAAAAAAGAAATAACCTCCAAAGCGGAAGAAATCGGAACTTACAAAACTTCCATTCTTCCTCACGAAGACTGTTGTTCTCTTTTTATGCCCGAGCATCCGGAAACGAAAGCCAAACTTGAAGAGGTTGAGGCCGCGGAGAGAGAGCTTGAAGTTGAAAACCTTATCACGGAGGCGATTAAAGAAACAACTGTTGAAAATATAAACTGACAAAAAAAATTCGGCTTCCAAAGAAAAAACCGTCCTGAAATTTCAGGACGGTTTTGCTTTATTCGTTGTGAAAAGTATGGACCTCTTTTGAGCCTGCGAGGTCTACTTTTCTGATTATGATCTCGAATTTTCCATCCAAGTTCCAAGACTTTAAAACTGTAGCCTTGGGCGGGGACGCCACAGTTATACTAAAACCGTGGCCCTGCCGAAACAAAAAATCCACCTTATATTCGCCCGCCGCGCGGAAGACGAATATAAAACGACGCCGTAGAGGGAATATCATCTTTAGCGATATCACCTCCACGGTATTGTTAAGGAAGAGATGCTTTTCTTCCTTAACAACTAATCCTGTCTTTTGGGGTCTCCACGAACACGACCCCTTAAAAAAACTCCCAATGAAGTCTTTTTCATCACTGCCTCCTTAATTGTTGAACTGGGGTTACTTGCACGTACCCATTCTTGTCAAAGACAATTTCTTTTCCGCAGTACGGGCAGATGATTCTCTTGTCGGCGAACTTTTTTCGGGGAGTTGCCAGCTCAATCGGGCCATCACAACCCGCTCTCCCATGAATAATCCTTTCAAAACCCACAAGGCCGGTTTTGCCGGGTATGTATGTCTTGTCAAAGTTATATGAATTTTCCAGGCGGCTACTGCCGTCTGGCCAAATCAACCCAACGGTCCAGACCCTACTGCTTGCCATACCTTACCTCCTTTTTTTTCTTTAAAGTATCCACAGTATGACCGCAGTCATCACTGCGGAGAAAACAATAAAGCTTATAAAATCTCTGAATTTCATAAGTGCCTCCTTCTCTGATTAAATTTTTAAAGAACGCCCGGAAAAAATAAAATACTCCTTCCGGGAAGGAGATTGATTGGATAAGATATTGAATTTGGTGTTTAGCGCCACGAGAGAATCAAATCAACCCCCTTCTCAAAAGAAGTGGTTATGTCGCAACAATAACATTTTTTTATTCGGTTGGCTGTGATTTGTTCCATTGACCAAAGTATACCAAACCTGAAACTTTTGTCAAGTGCTCGAGTTTTCTTAATTCGTCCCTAGAATGAAATATTTCAAATGGTCCGTCTATTTGCCCCGCTTAAGTCTGGTTTTTTTCATCCGACATTCGTATTGAAATCCCGATTTCTCTAAATTTAACATTCCGGTGTAATAATTTAAACAGGATTCGGTGGATAAAAGCGCTTAGGAAACAAAACTACAAATTAACGGTTGGGTCAATATTGCCCGCGCCGATTCAAAATGCTACGAATTAGATTATGAATGGCGAACAAATAGAAAAGATTGAGAGCATAATTGAACTGTCCGGTTCGTTCGCCTTGCTCTTGAGTCCAAGTCCGGAGGAGCATGAGTTGCTCGCAGCTGAGGCGCTCAAAGCGGCGCTTGAGGAAAAAGGCAAATCAGTTTATTTATTTCCCGAAACATCGGTGGAATTCAAAAAAAGATGGGTGGATATTCTTCCCATTGGTAAAAAAAACATCCCCTCTTATATTAATTTTATCCGCATCCCGAAAGGCAATGTCGGTATTAAGGAAATTACCTACGAAAATGACGGGGATTTTTTCACTTTCAAAATAATTTCGGAACATTCAAAGTTAGACAAAGAGAATGTGATTTTTGAATCACTCCCTCAAACAGTTGACGCCGTCTTCAGTATGGGCTTATCGCTTGAAGAAATGCCAAGAGACACGGAAAAGCGAATATCGCTTCCTGCAAGGGATAAGATAATATCGCTCAATCCGAACGGAAGGGCGGTAACGGATATAGTCCAGAACATAATTCTGAATATGGGAGAAAATATTTTATCCCGGCAAAATATACCCACGCTCTTGTTTGCCGCGCTTCTCTTTGAAAAATCTCGCCGATACGAACAGTCCGGAGAGGAAACGGCGAAAAGAGAGGAAGAACTTATTTCATCCGGCGCCAATCAAGAGATTGCCGAGGAGCGGATTGTTGAAATGCTCTCGCTTGATAATTTGCCCATAAGTTAGGAATGGCGAAAGGGGGCTTGCTCAAAGGAATAAAAGGGGTAGAATAAAAACAGAGTAAAAATGACTAAAATCACAGATGAAAAAATAGAACAGATGTTGGAAAGGGAGGCTGAAGACCTCGCGAAAATTTTATCAAAAAAATACGGGCTACCTTATCTTGACGCTTCAAGGATAACTATAGATCTTGGTGCCCTTAAAATCGTCCCCGAGAAAGAAGCAAGAAGCGC
>QIJB01000033.1 GCA_003231675.1 Candidatus Campbelliibacteriota bacterium
AATATCTGCCAAAAGGTATTTTGTATTTTTTCGTTTCTTTTTTGTCTTTCGCCCCTTCTTTGTTTGCCAAAACAACAACACTTCTTTCTTTGTCATTGTCGGTGGTTTCCAAAACAATTCCGTCAATTTCGCTCAAGACGGCCGGATTGCGGGGCGATGTCAACTCAAATATTTCCTCAACCCTGGGAAGACCCATCGTGATATCCCCGGCGGCGGCGACACCACCGCTATGGAATGTTCTCATTGTAAGCTGCGTTCCCGGTTCTCCAATCGCCTGGGCGGCGACGACACCAACCGCCTCTCCGATTTTAATCGGCACTCCGGAGCCGAGATCGTATCCGTAACATTTTTGGCAAACGCCCCGCAATGAGTTGCAAGAAATCGGCGAAAAAAGGGAAACTTCCTCAATACCTGATTCATCTATTTTTTGGGCGTCCTCATCGCTCAGCAAGCGGCCTTTCTTGAATTCTCCCGCGTCAGCGGAAAGTGTCCTTCCTTTGATTCTGGGAGCGAAACTGTTTCCGTAACTCTCAACATCCTTCCTTAAAACGCGTATTCCTTTTTTCTCTCCGCAGTCTGCCTCTCTCACGATGACGACCTGTCCGACATCAACGAGTCTTCTGGTTAAATATCCGGCTTTAGCAGTTTTGAGCGCCGTGTCAGCCGCTCCTTTTCGGGCGCCGTGAGTGGTGATAAAGTATTCCAAAACACTGAGCCCTTCTTTATAACTTGAAAGCACCGGGAAATCAATCGTCCTTCCACCCGGGTTTACCACCAATCCCTTCATGGCGGACATCTGTCCGACTTGAGTCCAACTTCCGCGCGCCTTCGGAACAACCATCATACTGACGGGGCTTTCCTCGTCCAGCGCCGCCGGCGCCAACGCTTTAACCTCGCTTTCCGCGTTGGACCATGTTTCTATCACTTTGGTGTATCTCTCAGATTCAGTAAGCAATCCCTCCTCATATTGATTTTGCACTTCATTCACGGCGCGTGTCGCCTCGGCGATAATTTTCGGTTTCTCCACGGGGACCTTAATGTCATCCATTCCCCAACTTATGCCGGACTTGGTTGAATATTCAAATCCGAATTTTTTGATTTTATCCAAAATGTCCGGGGTGGCTTCAACTCCGTATTTTTCAATAAGGGATGATACCAGGTTCGCCAGTTTTCTGTTGTTCAACTCTTCGTTCATAAAATCAAAATCGCGAGGAAGAACACTGTTGAACAAGAGTCTTCCGACGCTCGTTTCAAAAAGTGAGCCGTTGAATACTTTGTATTTTTCGCTGTCCGTCGCCAAAACCTTGACTCTGGCGCGAAAATCAACATGACCGAAGTCGTAGGCCATAATCGCTTCATTCGGGGAAGAAAAAATCTTGCCCTCGCCTTTTAATCCGTCTTTTATCTTTGTCATCCAGTAACAACCCAGAATCATATCCTGTCTGGGGTTGACAATCGGATCTCCGTTACCGGGTCTCAAAAGATTTTTGGAGGCGCACATTATGTCCCTTGCCTCCTTTTGCGCTTCATCGCTCAAAGGAACATGAACCGCCATTTGATCACCGTCAAAGTCAGCGTTGAAAGCCTCACAAACAAGCGGGTGAATCTGAATGGCGTTTCCCTCAATGAGCACCGGCTGAAAAGCCTGAATTCCGAGACGATGCAAAGTCGGAGCGCGATTTAACATAACATGTTTTCCTTCAATGACTTCCTCCAAAATTTCCCAAACTTCTGGAACCTTCTCATCAATAAGCCTTCCCGCGCCACGAACATTGTAAGCAATTTCTCTCTTGAGAAGTTTTGAAATTATAAAAGGTCTGAACAGTTCAAGCGCCATATGTTTTGGCAATCCGCACTGGTTCATTTTCAGTTCCGGACCAACGACAATCACGGAGCGACCGGAATAATCAACGCGTTTTCCAAGCAGATTCTGCCTAAATCTTCCCTGCTTTCCTTTGAGCATATCCGCCAAAGATTTGAGGGGACGGCGCTGAGATTGGGAAAAAGCGACATTCTGTCCGTGCCTTATGGAATTGTCTATAAGAGCGTCCGTAGCCTCCTGCAAAATTCTTTTTTCGTTTCTTTGAATGACTTCCGGAGCGTTTATTTCAACAAGCCTTTTAAGGCGGTTATTTCTATTTATCACTCTTCTGTATAAGTCATTAAGATCGGAAGTGGCGTGGCGTCCTCCTTCAAGGGCGACCATCGGACGCAATGCCGGAGGGATTACCGGAATGACCGTCAAGAACATCCATTCCGGACGAACGCCGGATCGTTGCATTGATTTGAGAACATTCAATCTGGCGATGATTTTCCGCGATTGGTCCGCCTTTGCCGTTTCCAACCTTTTTTCCAATTTCTCCCTCTCCTTCGCCAAGTCCATATTTTTGAAAATTTCATAAACGGCCTCCGAACCTATGCCTGCGTCAAACACCTCGCCGTATTTCATACTTAAGGCATAGTGTTTCATCTGCCCCAAAACATTATGCAACCGTAGAGAATCCAATTCGTCCTTCGCATTGTTATAGGCTTTTTTCAACGCCTCAGACTCCGCGTCCGAAGAAACTTTTTTCAATTTTGTTTTGTATTCAAGATTGATATTTCTTAAAGCCTCGGTTTTGGCTTCTTCGTTAACATTCGTTATTATGTATCCGGAAAAGTAAACAACCTTTTCCAAATCGGCGACTGAAAGACCCAACAAAAGCCCCATTCTGGACGGAATACCCCGTAAAAACCAGATATGAGAGACCGGGACCGCCAAAGCGATATGCCCCATTCTTTCGCGGCGAACCACGGAACGAGTCACCTCCACTCCGCATTTTTCACAGACAATTCCCTTGTATCTTATGCGACGATATTTTCCGCAATAACATTCGTAATCTTTGTCAGGTCCGAAAATGCGTTCGCAAAACAATCCGTTTCTTTCAGAACGCTGGGTGCGATAATTGATTGTTTCCGGTTTTGTCACTTCGCCGTGAGACCAAGACAAAATCTTCTCCGGAGAGGCCAGTTTTATCACTATAGAGTCAAAATCAGTAACTTTTTTTTCCATGGTTTTAAAATTTATCTTTTAATTCTATGTCCAGAGCCAGACCTTTGAGTTCACATAAAAGCACATTGAAAGAAGCGGGTAAATTCGGACTCTTGAATTTTTCACCCTTGATAATGGCGTTGTAAGCCGCCGCCCTTCCCAGAATATCATCGGACTTTATCGTAAGCACTTCCTGAAGGGTATGGGCGGCACCGAATCCTTCCAACGCCCACACTTCCATTTCTCCGAATCTCTGACCTCCGCCCTGAGCCTTTCCTCCAAGTGGCTGCTGGGTAATGAGGGAATATGGTCCAATTGAACGCATATGGATTTTGTCTTCAACCATATGGTCAAGTTTCATCATATATATTTTCCCGACTGTCACTTGTTGATCAAATTTTTCTCCGTTTCTACCGTCGTAAAGGTCAACTTTCCCAGATTCGGGCAAACCGGCCTTTTTCAGTTCTCCCCTAATTTCATCCTCTGTCACGCCAGAAAGAACCGGAGTCATCGCCCGATAACCGAGTTTGTCCGCAGCCCAACCGAGATGAGTTTCCAATATTTGCCCTATATTCATTCTTGACGCAACACCCATCGGATTCAAAATAATGTCAACCGGAGTGCCATCTTTAAGGTGCGGCATATCTTCAACAGGCAGTATCCTGGAAATGACACCTTTGTTTCCGTGTCGTCCCGCCATTTTGTCTCCGACGGATATCGTTCTCACTTGAGCGACTTCAACGAAAATTTTCTTTATTATTCCCGGCTCCAATTTATCCCCCCGTTCGCGAGAAAAAACTTTCACTCCGATGACCCTTCCTCTTTTACCGTGTTCCATTCTCAAGGAAGTGTCTTTGACATCCCTCGCTTTTTCTCCAAAAATAGACCTGAGCAGGCGTTCTTCCGGAGTAAGATCGACCTCTCCTTTGGGAGAAATTTTTCCAACAAGAATATCGCCGTATCTAACTTCGGCTCCGATTCTCACAATTCCCTCCTCGTCAAGATTTTTAAGCTTTTCTTCTCCCACATTCGGAATGTCGTAAGTGTTCACCTCCGGACCCAACTTGGTATCGCGAACATTAACTGAAAATTCCTCAATGTGAACCGAAGAAAAGAAATTTCTTTTTACGAGATTTTCGGAAAGGATGATGGCATCTTCAAAATTGGCTCCGCCCCATGAAAGAAAGGCAACGAATACATTTTGTCCCAAAGCCAGTTGGCCTTCTTCACTGCAGAAATTATCCGCTAAAACATCTCCTTTTTTGACTTTGTCATCCACATTCACCGACGGACGCTGATGGATGGCGGTAAAAGCGTTGGAACGCATAAAATTCAAAAGATTGTAAACCGTTTTTTTACCCCCCTTTTCTTTTACCGTAATATGCGAAGCGTCAACGCTTTCCACGACTCCGTCATTTTCACATATGAGCAGTCTCCCAGAATCGCGCGCCGCTCTTTCTTCCATTCCGGTTGAGACCAAAGGAGCCTGCGGAACAAGGCAAGGAACGGATTGTTTCTGCATGTTTGAACCCATCAATGCCCTCGTCGCGTCGTCATGTTCAAGAAATGGGATAAGGCTTGTCGCGACGCTGAAAGCCTGATTCGTGCTTAAATCAATGAAATCAACTTCTTTCTTGGCAATAAGCCCGGGGGAAGACTTAACTCTCGCCTCAACCTCATCGTCAAGAATTTCGCCGGTTTTGGTGTCATAATTTATCCCCGCGTGAGCGATATTGTAATTTGATTCATCAAGAGCGTTCAGATAAACTATTTCATTCGTTATGTTGCCTTTAACCACTTTTCGGTAGGGGGTTTCCAAAATCCCGTACTCGTTCAATCTGGCGTAGGCCGCCAAATGGATAACAAGCCCGACATTCGGACCTTCCGGTGTCTCAATGGGACAAATCCTCCCGTAATGAGAAGAATGGACATCGCGCACTTCAAAACCGGCCCTTTCTCTGGTTAATCCTCCGGGACCGAGTGCCGAGAGTCTTCTCAAATGTTCCAGTTCGTCAAGCGTGTTTTTCTGGCTCATAAATTGGGACATCTGATTCGTAGCAAAAAATTCCTTGAGAATCGCCATAAAAGGCCTGTTGTTGATGAGTTGGGCGGGAGCAACAAGATCCGGATCGATGGTGGACATTCTGTCTTGGGTGTTTTTTCTCATTCTCGCCATTCCAACTCTCAAGCGATGAAGAATAAGCTCGCCCACTCCGCGAACTCGCCGAATTCCGAGATGGTCAATATCATCCGCTTTAGCATTCGGAGTGTTGTTCAACTCAATAACCTTGGAAACAATGGCAATAATGTCGCTGAGGGTTATAACCCTTGGAGCCGACTTGATGTCGTCCACGGGAAGTCCGAGTCTGTGATTGATTCTGTATCTTCCGACCCGCGACAAATCGTAACGCGTGGGGTCAAAAAGCATATCCAAATAACTTTTGGCGCTTTCGTAATTCGGCGGTTCTCCGGGGCGAAGGCGCGCATAAAGTTCTATGTAAGCTTCCTCCGTTGTCTTCGCCGAATCCTTCTCCAATGTGTTTTTGATATAACAAATTTCTCCCGTATCAAATTTGCTGAAGGCCTCCTCAATCTCTCGCGGAGATTCGGCTCCAAAAATGCGAAAGAGCGCCGTTACCGGTATTTTTCTCTGCCGGTCAATGCGGGCGTAAATAACACCGTCGGAATCCGTTTCAAATTCTATCCAAACTCCCCTGCTCGGAACCACCTTCGCTCCGAAATATCTTTTTCCCTTAATATCGTTGGCGGTCATATAAACCCCAAAGGAACGGGCAAGCTGAGGAACAACCACCCGCTCAACGCCATTAATGATAAAGGTTCCGCGATTGGTCATATACGGCGTATCCGCCAAAAATATTTCCTGTTCCTTTTCCTGTCCCGTTTCCTTTGTGGTAAGTTTCGCCACCACTTTAATCGGAGCGCTGTAAGTAAGATTGTTCATCTTACAGTGATGCTCGTCATGCTTTGGTTTCCCGACGGAAAAATTCAAGAATTCAAGAACAAACTCCTTTCCGGCGTAATCATTGATTGGAGAAAACTCATCAAATAATTCTTTCAATCCGTCCGTTATGAGCCAATTAAAAGAATCAAGCTGGGTTTTGACCAGATTGGGCATATCAACGACCGATTTCTTATGGGCTGAAAAGTATTTTTTTTCCATACGCAAAATAATACCCTTTGTGTCAATCAAGGGTATTTAAAAAATGATAAATTATTTATAAGAGTCCGATGTCACAAAATAAATCTCTACGAGGTCTTTATAATAGCATCAAAACATCCGCAACTCAATCTTTATCTGTTGATAATCATCATACACTCCTTAAAAAAAATGTCAAGAAAATGATTGAGTCCACCCGTTTCTGCACTCCTCTGGTAATTTAGATGTATAATACTCCGACCTTAGCAAAACATCAAACGGCGTCATTTTGTT
>QIJB01000029.1 GCA_003231675.1 Candidatus Campbelliibacteriota bacterium
GGTTATAATGCCTATCAATCAATGATTGCCGTCGGCTCCGGTCAAGTTTTCGGGAAAGGTATAGGACTTGGAACGCAAAGCCGGCTTGAATTTTTACCGGAGCATCAGACTGACTTTATCTTTGCCGCCTTTGCTGAAGAATGGGGGCTTGTCGGTGTTGCCTTTATTTTTATTTTTTTTGGAATCATTATTTGGAGGATATTGAAAATTTCATTTTTGGGGCAAACCAATTTTGAAGCCTTTTTTGGAATGGGTTTGGCGATTTTCCTAATGTCGCATTTTATCATTCATATCGGAATGAATATCGGAATGATGCCGGTAACCGGCATCACTTTGCCTTTTATGAGTTATGGGGGCTCTCATATGCTCACTATTTTTGCAGGGTTGGGCATTTTAATGGGCATGCGCCGTTATGGTCGTTCCGTCCATAGGAAGGATCTTGACGAGAGGTTCTTGGGAATATAGATGTTTGGATTTTCAGTGGTCTGCGTAGATGTATGGGCTGTTTGAGCCCCGAGGAGTGGCGCAGAGAGGATCTCCTTGACACCACGTCGGCTTAGGATTATTCCCAGTTGACAGGCTGTTCTCTCTCCAGCATTTTAATTCGCAGCGGTTATCATTCTTTTTGTTTTCAAATTGGGTTATCAGGTCATAACCCCCTCCGTTAACATTCTGAACCATATAAAGATAAGAGTAGTTTCCTGTCCTATAAGTTTCAGGGGAATTATTGACAGGGTCTTTAGGGAGTTTTGAAAGGTATGGTTTCAACAAGTTTTGCAGATAATTCCACTGGGATGGAATGGCGCTGGATGCGCTACTACTGAAAGGAGGAGGTGGCGGATATTTTCCGTGGTCATCGGCGTAGGATTCAATCGCTATTCTTAGCTGTCCCAAATCTTCAATCCTTTTGGCGTCCCGCGCCTTCGGAAAGCAACCCTATGATGGCGATGACCACCAAGAGCTCAAGCAACGTAAATCCTTTTTTGTCGCTTATCCGCATCGTTTTTATTATACCAAACTTCCTGTTTTAATGGAAAAAATCAGTGGTCCGCGTAGATGTATGGGCTGTTTGACCATGACTGGCCTCCGCAAGCCGGGCTACCTTCGCACCATGACGGTTCGGGCGGTCCGTTACTGTGATACCTCCAACACTTCAATTCGCAGCGGTTATCATTCTTTTTGTTTTCAAGTTGCGTTATCAGATCATATTCTCCAAGAGAGTAGTTGTCTTGGTAAGAATAAGAATAATTGCCGGTAATCTCCGGGTTGCTTGAATTATTGACAGGGTCTTTGGGGAGTTTTGAAAGGTAGGGTTTCAACAAATTTTGAAATTCATTCCAGGAACTTTTATTCGCGCTTGAATAAAAGTTTCTATAGTAAGGAGTTGGCGGATATTTTCCGTGGTCATCGGCGTAGGATTCAATCGCTATTCTTAGCTGTCCCAAATCTTCAATCCTTTTGGCGTCCCGCGCCTTCATGGCGATGACCACCAAGAGCTCAAGCAACGTGAATCCTTTTTTGTCGCTTATCCGCATTCCTTTTATTATATCAAACTTTCTGTTTTAATGGAAAAAAAACGGAAATTCGGCTACAATAATAAACAATGAAAGACCTGAAAATTGAGAACTTGATAAAAAAAGAAAAAAGAAGGCAAAAGAAAGTTATCAATCTTATCGCCTCGGAGAATTTTGTCTCCGAGGAAACGCTTAAAGCTCTCGGTTCCGTTTTTGTCAACAAATACGCCGAGGGTTATCCCCAAAAAAGATACTATGGGGGGACCGAGTTTGTTGATGAGCTGGAAATTTTATGCCAAAATCGCGCCCTTGAATTGTTCGGTCTTGACCGAAAAAAATGGAGTGCCAATGTTCAACCGTATTCCGGATCGCCGGCGAATCTGGCTGTTTTTTTGGCGCTTGTTCCTCAGGGAGGAAAAATTATGGGTATGTCCCTTGAAATGGGCGGGCATCTCACACATGGGCAGAAAGTATCCATTACCGGAAAATTTTGGAAGCAAGTTTCTTACGGAGTTGATAAAAACACGGAGAGACTTGATTATCGTAAAATTCTGGAAATAGCCAAAAAGGAAAAGCCCGCCATCATTGTTGCCGGGGCGACCGCGTATTCGCGCGGGATTGATTTTGGAAAATTCCGCGAGATAGCCGATTCCGTCGGCGCTTATCTGTTGGCGGACATTTCCCACATTTCCGGTTTGGTCGCCGTGGGAGAACACCCCTCGCCGTTTTATGGCAAAAAAGGAATGCTCTTGGCGGATGTCGTTATGACCACTACGCATAAGACCTTAAGAGGTCCGAGGGGGGCGATGATATTCTCTCGCGAAGCGCTTTCCTCAAAAATAGACAAGGCGGTCTTCCCGGGTATCCAGGGCGGTCCGCATATCAATCAAATTGCCGCCATGGCGGTCGCTCTTCGCGAAGCCTCCCATCCTTCTTTTAAAAAATATGTTCGGCAAGTCGTCAAAAACTCCAAAGCGTTGTCCGCTGAACTGAAAAGATTAGGGTGGAGAATCGTTTCCGGAGGGACGGACAATCATCTGTTTTTGCTGGACACTTGGGAAAAAGGGATTGGTGGCGGGGATGCGCAAATAAAACTGGAAAAGCGGGGAATTATCGTGAACAAAAACACCATACCGTATGATACTCGCAAGCCGAATAACCCCTCGGGAATTCGCCTCGGTTCTCCTGCGGTTACAACACTGGGTATGAAAGAGAAAGATATGATTAAAATCGCCCAAAAAATGGACAAAATATTAACTTCATAAAATTATGACTATAGATGGAAAACAAATCGCCCAAGAAATAAAGGAGGACCTCAAAGAGGCGCTTCAAAATTCGGGTAAAAAATTGACGATTGGCATTGTTCAAGTCGGCGGAGACGAAGTCTCAGCGAGGTTTGTTAGGCAAAAGCGGAAATTTGCCGAAGACCTCGGCGTGATGGTGAATTCCTATGATTTTTCGCGCGAGATAACGACCGGAGAACTGCGAGAGAACATCTTGAAAATATGCGAAAAAAACAACGGTGTCATTGTTCAACTATCCTTACCTCCTCAAATTGAATCGCGAAGCGTTCTTGATGCCATTCCGCGCGAAAAAGATGTTGATGTTCTGTCTTCGGAAAGCATTGGACGTTTTGTTTCCGGGGCTGATGACATCTTGCCACCGGTCGCTGGGGCAATAAGAGAAATTCTCGGCAGATGCGGAATTGACCCAAGTGGGAAAAAAGCCGTCGTGGTGGGCGCCGGAGAACTCGTCGGCAAGCCGAGTGCCGTTTGGCTCATAAATCGCGGAGCCACCGTTTCCGTTCTCAGGGCGAATACGCCCGACATTTCAAAGTATCTCAAAGAAGCTGACATAATCGTGAGCGGAACGGGGAAGCCGGGACTGATTTCTCCCGAAATGATAAAAAATGGAGCCACGATTATTGATGCCGGGACAGTCGTCAAAGCCGGTCGTCTTCTGGGCGATGTTGATCCGGCGGTGGCGGAAAAGGCGTTTTTCTTTACGCCTGTTCCTGGGGGGGTCGGACCCCTTACTGTGGCGATGGTTTTCAAAAATTTAGTGGAATTGAACAAATAGACATTGAAAACCCGGCATATTAAAAAGAGGGTATGATAGTTTAATCACAAAAGTGTCTGAGTTTAAAAAAGAATTTGTCGGAATTTGAGCCGGACGAAACCCCGGTTTATTCCGTGGTGTCGGCGTTTGATATTGATGTCGGAAAGAATATTTTGTATCACATTCAATTCGCGGTTCTTCCACGCTTATATTTTCTTTCAATAGCGGATTTTACATCATTCCCTGTTTTGGCTTTCCGCCGGACAAAGATATTGATATTTTTTTACCAATCCCATATGTGGCGTTTTTTCGGTCCGGCGTCGTATCTCCAGCGCGTTAGGGGTTAAAGTGGATTATTGCGTTTGCAAAAAAAAAGGAAATGGCGTAACATATATTGAAATGGCCAAATACAGGATTATTGCTGTTTTTCTTATTTCATCATTGTCGGCTATTTTGACGTTTTACACACGGTTAACCCTAATTCAGTATTTTCTAAACCGTTTAAACTTGGGCTGGATCTTCAGGGAGGAGTTCATTTGGTTTACAAAGCCGATGTTTCCGCGATTAAGCCGGCTGAAATTTCCGGAGCGATGGAAGGTTTGCGGGATGTTATTGAAAGGCGTGTCAATCTTTTCGGTGTCGCCGAACCTTTGGTGCAGGTTGAAGAAAAGGGAATTTTGAAAACAGTGGGGCAAAGAGAACAACGGCTTATCATTGAATTGCCGGGTGTTACGGATGTCAATCAAGCGATTAAAATGATAGGAGAAACCCCTTTTCTTGAATTCCGTTTAGAGAATCCTGATGTGAAAGCCGCTGAAGGAACAGACATCAACAAAGCTTTTTTGAAAACCGGACTGACTGGAAGATTTTTAAGTAAGGCGCGTCTTGATTTTGACCAAACGACGTTTGAACCCTATGTTACTCTTGATTTTAACAAGAAAGGATCCGAACTTTTCGCCAAGATAACAAAAAACAACATTGGCAAGAAATTGGCGATATTTCTGGACGGTGTTCCAATAACCACTCCGGTAATAAGAGACGAGATTACGGGGGGGAAAGCTCAAATTACCGGACAGTTTACGGCGAAGGAAGCCAAAACAATGGTTCAGCGCTTGAATTCCGGAGCTCTTCCCGTGCCCATTGCTCTTATTTCTCAGCAAAGCATCGGACCGACCCTCGGAGCTAAAATACTTTTCAAGGGAATCAGAGCGGGAATTTACGGGATTATTTTAGTGGCGTTGTTCCTTATCCTTTGGTATCGCTTGCCTGGATTGATTTCAGTTTTGGCGTTGGCGATTTACACCGCACTGGTTTTGGCGATATTCAAACTCATTCCAGTCACGCTCACTTCCGCCGGAATTGCCGGGTTTATTCTGTCCGTTGGTATGGCGGTTGACGCCAATATTCTCATTTTTGAGCGAATGAAAGAAGAACGCCAAGATGGAAAATCGTTCTCCGCGGCAATCACTGAAGGATTTTCTCGCGCGTGGCTTTCCATTCGCGATTCAAACGCTTCCAGTTTGATTTCAGCCACCATTCTTTATTGGATGGGAACGAGCATGGTCAGGGGGTTCGCGCTTACCCTTGGAATTGGAGTTTTAGTCAGTATGTTTTCAGCGATTACCATTTCCAGAACCTTTCTACTCGCGCTGGGAATCAAAGGGGACAATAAATTCAGCCGATTTTTAATGGGTAGCGGAATCAGAAATTAAAAAAATGAATATTATTAAACACAGAAAAATTTGGTACACTATCTCGGGAATTTTTGTTTTTGCCAGTATATTTTCGGTTTTTTATTTCGGTCTCAAATGGGGTATTGATTTCACTGGAGGTTCGCTTGTGGAAATTGAATATCAAAGCCCGAGACCGGATGTTTCAATCATCAAACAAGAATTGAAGGGTATTGATATGGAAAACGCCATTGTTCAGCCTAGCGGAGAAAATGGCTTGATTATCCGCTCAAAAAATCTTAATAACGCAGAGCATCAAAAACTTTTGGTGGCGCTTCGTCTCGGAGATTCCGGAGCCGAATCTCAAGGCAAAACCCAACTGAAGGAACTCCGTTTTGATTCAATCGGTCCGGTTATAGGCAAAGAACTTCGGCAAAAATCGTGGATTGCCATCGCCTTGGTGGTCTTGATGATTATTCTCTATATCGCTTTTGTTTTTCGCAGTGTTTCAAGACCCGTTTCATCATTTAAATATGGTCTGATGGCGATTGTGGCGCTTTTTCACGATGTTATGCTACCTCTCGGAGTCTTTGCCATTCTGGGGAAATATTTCGGAGCGGAAGTGGATGTTTTATTCGTGACGGCGCTTCTTACTATTCTCGGTTTTTCGGTTCATGATACGATTGTCGTTTTTGACAGGGTTCGCGAGAACCTGCACAGAAAGATAGGAAGCGATTTTGAAGACACAGTCAGTGTCAGTGTCCACCAAACGCTCACTCGTTCAATTAACACCTCGCTGACCGTGTTGCTTGTGTTAGGGGCGGTATTCTTCTTTGGGGGAGAAACAACGAAATTCTTTTCATTGGCGCTTATCATAGGAGTCGCTGCCGGGACATACTCTTCAGTATTCCTCGCCTCTCCTCTCTTGGTAAGCATATACAAATTTCAGGAGCGGAAAAAATAGAGCGATTGGCGGTCAGTTAAAATAAATAGCGTTAAAAAAAGGTCGGCTGATAACGCCGACCTTTTGCTCCTCACTTTATTTCATTGATAGATACTCCTATATCAATGAAAAGTTTTTCATCGTCCATCCATCCCTTGTATAGGGTGCCGACGATTGTTATTCCCCTTAAGTTCGCCAACCCTACGCATGCTCCGTCAAGGTACACATCACCCTTAACGGTAGCGCACATCAGATAGAGGTTGTTTATTTGCGATCCGATCAACACCAGATCGCCTTCAACAACACTCCCAGCTAAATCCAGGGTATCAAATTCCTCCCTGGATAAATCTAGACTTCCCGTAATGGTTACCTTGTTCAGGTAACCTCTTTTTAAAATTTTGTTTTTTGCCTCATCAACTGGCATTTTTTCCATTTAATCCTCCTGTTTTATTGAAATGAACTTTGTTTGCCTTGATTCTACACTTTTTAAGTGGTTTTGTCAAGGAGCTGGTTTAGGCGTTATTCGAGATACAGATTTCCCGTTATTTCGCAAAAATGAAGGCATAATCCGGCTCGTTGCGCCCTCAAATCCCCCCTTATTACAATGTATTCCAGCCTTACTTTGGCTGAAAAATCAAACAAATCAAGATCTCCCTGCACAATACAATCATGCAGGCAACCCTCATTTTTTATAATTCCTCTCGCTTTCTTGCCACTTATCGTTCTCATTTTTTTCCTCTCCGTATTATCCCGCAGGGCGGGATTTGTTTGCTTGTTTGATTTTTAACGAACCGAATTCTCCCCTAATTCTTACTCTTTTTGGGTAATTTAATCAAGGGAAAAGATCTCCGTCCATGCGGAGTATTCTTTTGAGTTTCATCGGTTTACTTTTTCAGATGTTCTTTGATTTCTTTGGTCCGGCTGTGGAACATTGTGAGGTATCGTTCAACGGTTTCTTTGTTTGCGATTTTTTTCAATATTTTGACGAGTGAGGGAATGTTCGCCTCCTCGCGAATCCCGAAACATCCGTAACACGGCGAGCCCCCGGAAACGCAAATCGCCTTGCATCCACCTTGAGTGATGGGACCGAGGCACGGCTTTTTTTCTTCCGCTATCCTGCACGGATTGCCAGCCTGTTTGCAATCAAAACATACGGAAAAACCGCGATAGCTCGGAGTTTTTCCGGCGAGCAATTCTTCAAAAACTCTCACCACCTCATCCTCGTCAACCGGACAGCCGTGAATGGCGAAATCAACATCAACGTAAGCCGATAACGGCACCGCGTCCACTCCTACCGGTTTGTATTGAGAAGAATAAATTTTTTCATACCAAACTTTCCTGTCTTTTTCCGGCATTATTCCGGGAATTCCCGCCAGCGCGGCGCAAGCTCCCAGCGCGACCAGAACTTTTGAATTTTCCCGCAATTCCTTGAGCAGTCTTATCTCATCGTGGTGAATGGGCGTCCCCTCTATAATCGTAATATCATAAGGTCCCGGCTCAAAATGCTCTTGACCTAATCTCCAGTTTACTATGTCTATCTTTTGTTCAAGCGCCAAAAGACGCTCCCGCAAAGAGACGAGTTTAACCTCGCATCCCTCGCAGTCCGTGAAATCATATATTGCTATTTTTGGTTTTGCCATAAAAGCTTTCAGTCTTCAGCTATCAGCTGTCAGACTTTTTTCTTAATTTTTTAACTAAACTAAAAATCATCGCGCTAATTTCATCTAATTCTTCTCTGAAAATTGCCATGTCTTCGCCACTTGCAAGCTTCAAGCTGATGATTAAATCAATTATAGCACGAACTTCATAAGTTGAACGCATAGCAATCCTCAAAAAACGAGAAAACTCCATATCGGAGCCAGAACCGGATCCTTCGGCGATATTCAAAACAATGCTCGTAGACGCTCTTCTTAGTTGACTTATCAAGCCATATTTCTCGTCATTGGGAAGCTTCTTTGAAAATTCATAAATGGCTGCCGTAAATTTCAACGCCTTTTTGTAAATATCTAATTTTTCAAATTTTCTCATAATTGTTTTAACTGAAATCTGAAGGCTGATGACTGACAGCTGAAAGCTAATCTTTATTATTCTCTATCTCATCATAATTAAACACCGGACCGTCAAGGCAAACATATTTCTTGCCGGTGGTGCAATGCTGGCATTTTCCCACTCCGCATTGCATCTTTCTCTCCATACTCACAAAAATCCTCCTGTCGGAAATTCCGAGCGGACGCAAAACTTTTTCCAGCGCCCCAATCATCGGTCCCGGTCCGCACATCGTGGCGACGGCGTTTATCTCATCAATGTCTATCTCCTTTACCAAATCCGTCACAAAGCCGACTTGACCTTTCCAATTTTTGTCTGGTTTGTCTATCGTTAAAATTATTTTTATGCCCTCTTTTTCCCAATCTTTCATTCTTTCTTTCATCAAAAGCTCCTCCGGATTTTTCGCTCCATAAAGCACGTAAATCTTGCCGAATTTTTTCTTGTTTTCAATTATGTATTCAACAAGGGCGGCAATTGGCGGAATCCCAGATCCACCGGTGGCGCAAACAATATCCTTGCCTTTCATAAAATCAAGAGGAAATCCATTGCCGAGAGGTCCGCGCAAGGTTATTTCATCACCCTCTTTCAGCGAATGCAGATAAGTCGTTACCGTTCCGGTTTTGCGCGCGGCGATTTCAATATATTTATCCTCGTAGGGGGAGGAGAGGGGACCCAATGGCGATTCTCCGTAGCCGATTTGCCCAACCATCACGAACTGCCCTGGGTTGAAGACGAGTCCGTCCTCGTTTTTTTCAAACTCGCCCCCATCAATCTTTTCCAACCTGAAAACTTTCACGGTCGGCGACTGTTCTTCAATCTTTGTTATTTTGACCAATTGCGGTTCGTAAATATTTTCCATAAATGTAATGCTGATTTGTAAATCTTATTTATATTATTCTTGCGCGCCATCTGCTGATTGGCTTATAATCTTTGTTTGTTCCCAGTCGGTTGGCGTGATTTTTCTAATCCTCTTGTTCTTAATATCTATGTCAAAAACCATGTCATTCAGTTTCCATTTGCGCATGATTCCCACCTCGGCAAATTTTTTCTTCATTTCTTCCATTTGTTTTTCGGCCTGCTCCTTTAAGTCTTCAATGTCTTCATCTGAATAACCCTCTTGCTTCAATTCTGATTTTAATTTCAAAAGGTCTTTTTCCGTCCAACGCGTGCCCGGGATTTTTTCCGTTATAATCAAGTAATTTTCTCCTTGTTTCGCTTTTAATATCGGTCTCGCGCAAGGCAAGCCCAACTCGTCAACAATCTTCATCACCTTGTATTCATGGAAAGGATTGCCTGTTCTGCCCACTTGTCCTTTTATTATGTTCACTTTTTTCCCCACCGCGCGTAATCCGGATCCCTTTTTGTCCGTCCATGCGGGCAGCTCTTTTACGCATGTCGGATCTTCTCGGATTCTGCCTTCTTCCGCATACTTTATTTCCCCTTTTTTTATGTTCTCGCCTTCTTTTTCAAAATAACCCATTGGGTCGTTCGCGAATTCCTCGGGGAGGAATTCGCGGAAACTTTCCTCAATCTCAATCTTTGGCTTGGATTCAAATTCGGTTTTTTCAAAACTCATCTGTTTTTTTGTTTGGCCGCCGACATACCGGCTATCGGCTGTTCTTATAATCTTTTAAAATCACGCTCAAAATCTCGTAAATATCAATGCTTGCCGGGCAGAACTTTTTACACCGCCCGCATCCCACGCACTGCGACCTTCCGAATTCATTATACGCCCTGACGAATTTATGGTAAAACCAGTTGTAATACCTTTCCTTTATGGTCGGACGAAAACTGTGCCCCCCGGTGATTTTAGCGAAACCGGGAAGCGTGCACGCGTCCCATTTTCTGCATCGCTTGCAATCCCCGGTCAGACCTACACTGTCTTCAATTGAGAAACAATAGCAGATGGGGCAGACGTAGGTGCAGATTCCGCACCCCAGACATTTTTTCCCCAATTCGTCCCAAATTGGATGGTCATGCGACCATTCCACCGCTTTTGCCAAAAGCTCCGGGTCAATAAGCAGGGCGCGCATTGATTGCGACCACTCGCTGAG
>QIJB01000022.1 GCA_003231675.1 Candidatus Campbelliibacteriota bacterium
GGTGGCGCAGGAGTTGCTGAAATCGGATCTATCAAATGAAGAAAAACTGGCAACCATTCTGCGTTTTGACGAAGTTCTCGGGTTGAACCTCACCAACGCCGGCGAACAGGAGGATGTCCCGGAGGAAATCAAGGAGCTGGCTGAGAAAAGAGAAGTCGCGCGCGAAGCCAAAAACTGGACGGAATCGGACGCTCTCCGCGAAAAAATCCGCTCCCTCGGATATGAAATTGAAGACACTCCGACGGGACACTCACTGAAAAAGAAATAAAAAAATCACCCCAAACCGAGTTTGGGGTGACAATCCTGAGGGCATCAATCAGATCCCTCTATGTATATTTCTTCTCCGGGAGCGAATGCGTCCCGGAGGATGACCACCACTTCCAAGAGAATGTCATCCCAGGAGAATAGCGCCCCTTTTTTTAGAGAAATCCTGTAGCGATTCTCAACGCTAAAGGAAATTACTCCTTTTACTTCTTTAATCAGCTTGTAAGTGTCGCAAGGGAGTGTCCCGAAAGGTGACCCCGCTTCAAGCCCACCTATATCCATGTCCATGTCGATGACGCATTTATCTGCGTCATCGTAATCTTGCCGAATTTCATATCTCATTTCTCCCCCTCTGTTCCGCTCCAAAAACGGAACAATTGTTTTTAAATTAAGGCGCCAAACGCCTTTGTTCTATTCTGCCGTAAAAGTAGCACACGCGCGGTCTGATGTCAATGTCCGCGCGCCGCTGCAAAAGTTGAAGAAAAGAAAAATTGTGCTAGAATGTAATTATTATGTCTTTAAAGCAAATGGCTCAATTTACCGCCACGCGAATGCCTGATGCTTGATTCAGCCGCCGCCTACATCGCCGGGGACCTGCTCACTCCGGACGACTTCTATAGCGAAAAGCACAGAATTATTTATAAGGCGATGCTTGACCTCTACGAAAAAAAAGAGCCGATTGATATTTTATCCGTTTCATCCCGACTGAAGGAAAAGAAACAGTTAAAAAACACTGGGGGGAGGGTGTATCTCACCGAGATGATAAACACCGTGCCGAACGCTTCCAACGCCAAGCACTACGCCGAAATTGTCCACAAAAAGCGAATATTGCGCGAATTGATTGAATCATCAAACCACATCTCCCAACTTGGATACGACGAAGAGCGAGATGTGGACGAACTTCTGGACGAGGCGGAGAAAAAAATATTCGGCATCACCAAAAACTCATTGAAGCAAAAATTCACAACTGTGAAAAGCGCTCTTGAAGACGCTTGGGAGAGAATTGACCGGATCCACAAATCAAAGGGAGAGTTAAGGGGTATTCCAACCGGATTTCCTGCGCTTGACAGCCAGCTTGCCGGTCTGCAAAAATCCGATTTAATAATCTTGGCGGCGCGTCCCTCTATGGGTAAAACGGCTTTCGCTCTTGATATAGCCAGAAATGTGGCAGTCAAACAGAACATTCCGGTTGGAATATTCAGCTTGGAGATGTCATCGCAATCTCTCGTTGACAGGCTTTTGGTTTCGGAAGCGCGAGTTGATTCATGGAAATTGAGAACCGGACGACTTTCAAGTGACGAAGAATTCGCGCGAATAAGTAACGCCCTGGGAAAGCTTTCCAAGGCTCCCATATTTATTGACGACGAATCATCAAACAATATTATGCAGATGAGATCAATGGCGCGACGTTTGCAGGCGGAACATGGACTTGGGCTTATAATCGTTGATTACCTCCAACTTATGGCCCCCCGTCAAAGAACCGACAATATGGTCCAGCAGATGACGGAAATATCACGTTCGCTTAAGGGGCTGGCGAAGGAACTGGATGTGCCTGTTCTAGCGGTTTCTCAGCTTTCAAGGGCATTGGAATCGCGTCCGAATAAAAAGCCGAAACTTCACGATTTGCGCGATTCAGGTTCCATTGAGCAAGATGCCGATGTGGTTATGTTTATATACAGGGACGACAAATACAAAGACCATCAAGATGAGTCAGACAATATGGCGGAAATACTTATAGAAAAGCACAGAAACGGTCCGACAGGTTTCGTTAAGCTTTATTTTGACCCTAAAATGGTCAGTTTTTCGTCCATTGAGACGGACGACTTTGGACAAATTTGATAAAATCTTATGTTTGACAAATTGGTTGAATATTTTTTGAAATTCCCCGGGATCGGACCCAGGCAAGCGAAAAGGTTCGCCTATTTTTTGTCTTCCGCGGATAATGAATTCGTGGATGAACTGTCAAAACTCATCAAGGAAATAAAAAATAACGCTGTTCAGTGTGTTTCTTGTCGTCGCTATTTTGAAAATTCCAAGAATGACGCTTCAAACCGATGCCCGATATGTTCAAGTTTAAACAGAAACGGGGCGCTCTTAATGGTCGTTGAAAAAAACCTTGATCTTGATAATATTGAAAAAACGGGAATTTACAACGGGAAATATTTTATTCTCGGTTCGGCTCTTTCCCTGAAAAACGAAAAACAAAACACTTTGATTTTTAAAGAATTATTCAACAAAGCGCAAAAAGAAAAGCCTGCGGAGGTGATTCTCGCGACAAGCGCGACGCTTGAAGGAGAAAATACCGCCCGCTACATTGAAAAAATCCTTGAACCCCTTCCTGTTAAGGTTACTCGCCTTGGTCGCGGGCTGTCCACGGGGACGGAACTGGAATACATTGACAGCGAGACAATGGATAACGCCCTGAAAAACAGGAAATAAACAAGTTAGGCTTTATTGATGATAAAAGTCGCCTCTTCTATTTGCTTATCTAAGTCTTTTTTTGAAGTGTCAAAACTATAGACAAAGGGAAAATTAAGATTTTGATGCCTTGCTTTACTGATTTTGTAATTCTCTATCGCCCGGGTGGCATCTTTAAACAGCCATGTGTGTTTAAAATTTTTTAATTTCTTTATGATAAAATCTTCCGGCGGATTTACGTGTATCCAAACAGCTTTAATTTTATGTTTTTCTTCAAGTTGTTTTATCTTTTCTTGAGACTCTTTTGAACTGCAATCTCCGTCTATGGCGATACTGAAACCCTTTCCGGTATATTTATCAATTAAATTGTATACCAAGGTTTTTACCGAACCATAACCGTCCCCATTTTTCTTAAGCAATCTTCTCATTTCATCCGTGGAAATTCTTAACAAAAAAAGCTTTTTGCTTAGCGGTTTTATGACTGTCGTTTTACCCGCCCCAACAACGCCAATAGGACAAACTATTATTTGTTTTTTGCGTTTACTTCCCGGAATTTCCAGAGTTTTTTCGTATGCCCGTATTATCTCTTTCTCGTTCATTTGTCTTATTTTAACACAACAAAGCAAAGGATTTTCCATTGAATGAACAATCCAATCTCAAAAAAGAGGTTATTTCCTTTTGACGTTATTTACTCAATCCCCACAATAGTGATTTTGGTGTGGATTTGGCGGTGTCCTTTTTTCTTGAATTGCCTGGTTTTTGATTTGTAGCGGATAACGCTGATTTTTTTATCTCTTTCGTCACCTTCTATTTTTGCCGTCACCTTGGCTCCCTCAACGTAAGGGGTTCCGATTTTAACGTCTTTCCCGTCAAACACCAAAAGAACTTCTTCAAAAACGAGGGTGTCCCCTTTTCCCGGCGGAACGATTTTTTCTATCTTCAACGTTTCTCCCGGCCTTACCAAATACTGTTTCCCTCCGGTTTGGATGACGCCGAAAACTTCCGATTCCCGTTTGGCGGTTTTCTTTGCCGACGCTTTTTGAGGAGCCGTCTTTTTGGCTTCTTTCACAGGTTTCTCCGGAGTGGCAACCTTTTTCTTTGTTGCCTCCTTCGGAGTCGCTTTGCTTGTTTTTGTGGTTTTCTTTTCTTTTTCCATACCTTTTTAAATTTGTCTTTAAATTAGTTTAATAACGATTCATTTTTCGGAAACGCCACGTTTCCTTCAACTTAATCCGACTGCCGTAAAGGTTCATTTTTTTAACTCTATCGGAATACCCAGTAATATTACTCTATTTCTTCCGGCTTGTCCAGCGTGACCGGCTCGCTGCCAACCGCCTCGCCGGTTATTCTCAAGACATCTTTGTCTATTTTTCCGAATTCTTTGTATGAAGTGTTGAACGTGTTCACGGTCGTGGAAAGATTGTTGCCCAGCTTCTTCATAAATTGTTCATAATTGCTGAGATGCCTGCCGAGCTCCTCCACCCTCTTGCGTATTTCCTTCGCCGACTCCTCTATCTGCAACGCGCGCAACCCCTGCATAACGGTCTGCAAATACGCCATGAAAGACGTCGGGGAAACGATAATGACATGCTTTTGCTGGAAAGCATATTCAATCAAGTCCCTGGTGCTTGTCTTGACCGCTCCCACCTGATTTATCAAGAGATCGTAATAAATCGCCTCAGACGGGATGAACATAAAAGCGAAATCCATTGTCCCCTCTTTGGGTCTGATATATTTAGAAGTTTCATCAATGCGGTTTTTGAGGTCTTGTTTGAACAGTTTCTCCAATTTTTCTCTTTCGTTGGCATCCTTTTCTTCAAGAATTCGGTTGTAATTTTCCAAAGAAAATTTGGAATCAACCGAGAGGATTTTATCCTTGTCAAGAAAAATCACGGCGTCCACGATTTCGCCGTCGGAAAATTTATACTGCATTTGAAATCCTCCGGGAGGTAAAACGTTCTTAAGGACTGTTTCCAGATAATACTCTCCGAGCACGCCACGCCGTTTTGGGTTCTGCAGAATATCTTGCAGGTTTTGGAGCTGATCCGCGAAACCTATAACCTGCTTCTGCCCCTCTTTGACTTCGGTTACCTCTTTTGTGATGTCCTTAATCAATTTCTGCGACTCGCCGAACTGCTTTTGAATCGCCTCCGTGGCGCTTTTGGCGCTCTCGGTCAATTTTGTTTCCAATGTGTCTCTGATTTCCTTCATTTGCTGTTGCAACATCAAAATCGCCCTGTCTTCGTCTTCCTTATTGCCACCGGCGGATTTTTGGGAACGCGCCAAAAGCCAAAAAACAAGTCCTCCAGCGAGGGCTCCGACAACCAAGACAAGAATGACTAAAAAAGCCTGATTCATTTATTTGCTTTTATTTTACATCATTTGAAGAACGTATTCAATCACGATAAAGAAAATATAAAGCGAAATTAAAATTAAACCTTCATTTCGGGACATAGCGGAACGACTGTAAATAAAAATATTAAAGAGAAGAAGAGCGGAAAAGAGGAACGCCGTCGCGATAAAGAAAGCCGAATCGCCTTGGACGGCAATGGGGCTGATGAGACTCACCACCCCGATGATAAAAAGAGAGTTGAAAGCGATGCTTCCGAGAGCGTTTCCAATGCCCATATTCGCGTGTTTCAAGGAGGAGGCGCGCGCGCCGAAGACCAGTTCGGGAAGGGTCGTGCCGAGGGCGACAAAAATAACGCCGAAAGAAAGAAGATTCATATGAATCCCGATAGCCAACCTTTCTCCCGCCCAAACAAGAAGAGCGGAACTGGCAATCAAAACTACAACGCCGAGAAAAAAACGATTCATTGACACGAAAAATCTTCCCAGAGCGCGAAAATCCAGATTGACGCCGTTTAAAATCTTGCTGAAATATTCCTTCTCGCCCATCAAACGGTAGATATAAAGGAAAAACGCGAGAATGAGCACTATTCCGTCACCCCTTGAAATGACTCCGTCAAGGGCGAGCAAAATCGGCAAAAAAGCGAGGAAAAAAATCAACAAAAAATTCCGGTGAGAAATTTTGCTTTCCACCCTTATTCCGTTTCCCAAAAAAGCGATTATTCCGATGACAAGCGTAATATTCAAAAAATTCGCGCCAATGATGTTTCCAAGAGACATATTCGGAACACCTCCAATCGCGGAAGAAACGCCTATGAACAACTCCGGAATGGATGTCGCGAAACTCATCAAAATAAAGGCCGTTACAAACTCGGAAAGTTTGAAAAAACGCGCCATGCGAGTTATGCACCGAACCAATGTTCCGCCGGCGCACGCCATAAAAAAGAAAGAAACCGCAAAAAGCAAAATATATCCAATCATAAATTTTTAGGATGCCATCGTTTTTCAAAAAATAAATACTTCGCCATTTCTATTGAAAGGAGATTTAAAATGCCAAGTCCGAGAATGAGCATAATTTCCCCCCGCGAAAGAGGAACAAGGGTCAGCAGTTTTTGCAGCACGGGAATGAAAAGAGCCGCGGCGAGCAAAACAACACTCGTTAGGAGAGAAAAAATAAGATAATAATTGGATAAAATATTTATTTTCCAAATCGGTTTCCTGAGATTTTTTAATGAAAAAGCGAAAAAGATTGAATCAATTGATATTCCCGCAAACATAATCGTCCGCACTTCCTTAATCGGATAATCAAGATAAAGGAGCGCGAAAAACAAGACGACCAATATAATACTCGTCAGCATGGTAATGAGAAAAACGAGTTCCTTTAATTGCCTCGTCAATAAATTCTTCGCCGATTGTTTTCGGGGGTCGCGTTCCATCAGTCCTTTTTCTTGCGGCTCAAAGGCAAAGGCGAAATTCATAAAACCCTCCTCAATGATATTCGTCCACAGAATTTGAGTGGGCAAAACTGGTAATGGAAAACCGGCGATTATCGCGACGCCAACGAGAACTATTTCACTGAACGCGGTTGAAAGAAGATAGGCTATTATCTTCTTTAAGTTGTCCAAAATCCTTCTGCCCTCGGCTATTGCGGTTACAATGATACTGAAACTGTTATTCAACAGGATCATATCCGAGGCTTCCTTGGAAACCTCCGTGGCGGAGCCGAGAGCGATGCCTATGTCCGCGTGCTTAAGCGCCGGAGCGTCATTCACTCCGTCTCCGGTCATCGCCACAACCTCACCTTTTTCCTGCCAAATTCTCACAATTTTCAGTTTTTGACTGGGCAAGACGCGCGCGAAAACGTCTATCTTCTCTATTTTTTCTATTATTTCATCGGGACTTATTTTTTCAAACTCTTCTCCCGTTATAACGAGTCCGCCCTCGCTCAGGAGACCCGCTTCCTCGGCAACCTTCCGGGCCGTCGCCACAT
>QIJB01000038.1 GCA_003231675.1 Candidatus Campbelliibacteriota bacterium
GTGAAGCTTCCGGAGGTTGAAAAATACGAGCCGACGGACACGGGCGAATCTCCTTTGGCGAGAATCCCGGAGTGGGTGAATGTCAAATGCCCGAAATGCGGGAGAGAGGCGAAAAGGGAAACGGACACGATGCCGAACTGGGCGGGTTCCAGTTGGTATTTTCTTCGTTATATTGACCCTAAAAATTCCGTATCCCTTGCGGACAAAAAGAAACTTGAATACTGGATGCCTGTTGATTGGTATAACGGGGGGATGGAGCATGTCACCCTCCACCTTTTGTATTCCCGTTTTTGGAACAAATTTTTATATGATATCGGAGTTGTCCCCGTAAGCGAACCGTATAAAAAGAGAACCGCTCACGGAATGATTCTCGGAGAAGGCGGAGAGAAGATGTCAAAGTCAAAAGGCAATGTTGTCAACCCGGACGATATCGTGAAAAATTACGGCGCGGACACTCTCCGCCTTTACGAAATGTTTATGGGTCCCTTTGATCAGGCAATCCCGTGGAATCCGGAAAGCATAATCGGAGTAAGAAGATTTCTGGAAAAAATTTGGCGATTGCAATGCCACTTGGAAGCTAAGCTTCCAAGTGGGAGCTTAGCTTCCAAGTGGGAGGCGGTGGTTCATAAGACAATTAAAAAAGTGAGTGAGGACATTGAAGAGATGAAATTCAACACGGCGATTTCCCAGATGATGATTTTGGTAAATGAAATGGAAAAGCAAGAAAAAATACCGGCTGCTGATTACTCCGCGCTGATTACTTTATTAAGCCCATTCGCTCCCCATATCGCCGAGGAATTATGGCGCGGCGTTTTGGGTCGCGAAGAGTCAATCCATCTCGCGCCGTGGCCGGAGTATAATCCTCAAAAAATAAAGGAGGACTCGTTCAAACTCATCGTCCAAATAAACGGAAAAATGAGGGATATGCTCAATCTTCCGGTCGGAATTTCCGAGGAAGAGGTCAAAGCATTGACATTAGAACGGGAAAATGTTAAAAAATGGGTAAGGAAGGACGACATCAAAAAAATTGTTTTTGTTCCCAATAAACTTATTAACATAGTAGTTTAATTAATATGACAGAAATATCATTCAAGCCCCAAAATATTACCAAGATTCTTGTCGCAAGCCTGAAAGAAAGGCCGAGAGAAGTTGTCATTCAGCGTTTCGGGCTTGGCTCTTCACCGAAGAGAAAAACTCTTGAAGCGATAGGAAACGAATATGGCGTTACTCGCGAGCGGGTACGGCAGATAGAAAATTTCGCCCTTGATTCAATGAGAAAGAGCGCGGCCATTAAACGAGCCAAAGAAGCCTTCCAGAATCTCGTGGATGTTTTCGGGAAAAAAGGCTGGGTGGTTTCGGAAAAGGATGTTCTTGATTTCCTGTCAAAAGATGAAAAAACCAAAAACCACATTCATTTTCTTCTCGTCCTGGGAGATGAGTTCACAAAGATGAAGGAGGATGAAGAATTCCATCACCGTTGGACTGTTGACAAAAAGATGAGCGAACAGGTCCAAGATTCGTTGAGATGTTTGCATAAAAAGATAGACAAAGATGATTTGATTTCCGATAAAGATATTTACGAGATGGTCAAGTCCTATGTCGGAGACGACTTGAAAAAGAAAATAGACGAAGAGATAATTCGTTCTTGGTTGAAAATCTCAAAGATAGTCGGTCAAAATAATTTTGGAGAATGGGGATTCGCCCAGTCGGCTAACATTCATCCCAGGGGAATGAGAGACCTCGCCTTTCTGGTTCTGAGGAAACAGGGATCGCCGATGCATTTCAGCGAAGTGGCGAAAACCATATCAAAGTCCTTTTCAAAAAGCGCTCATCCCGCGACTGTTCATAATGAACTTATTAAAGATAAAAGGTTTGTTTTGGTCGGGAGAGGATTATATGCCTTGGCTGATTGGGGATACAGCAAAGGAACCGTCAGAGATGTCATAAAGAATATCTTGAAAAAGAACGGTCCTCTTTCAAAAAAGGACATAAACGCACTTGTTTTAAAAGAAAGGCATGTTAAAGAAAACACGATTCTCGTTAATCTTCAGAACTCCAAATATTTCAAAAGAAACAAAGAAGGGTATTATACGCTCGTCTAATCTGAGAAAGCGGTTCCCCCTTCTCTCTTGTGGTATACTAAGTGTATGTTGATTTTAATTACACAAGACGCGGTGGAAATTATTAATTTAATCTCTTTATCAAATCGGCTCTAATTTTATGAAAAAAAAGATTATCCTTGTTGTTTTTATTTTTCTCTTTTCTTTTGCGGGAATTTCCTCAGTCGTTTACGCGTCCACTCAAAGAATTAATGTTTCATACGATAACGAATTAAATTCAAGACAGCCCGATGCGGTAAAATCAACGAGTCCTTATATAAACATAGGTCATCGTTTAACTTATGGAGATGAAACAATGTATTACGTCGGAAAACTTAACCTCGGTTCTGTTGATAGGACAAAAATCATCCAAAAAGCTGTGATAAAAATAGGCAGAACAAATTCTTCATGGGATAATGATTCAATAAAATATAATTTAGACAGACTCGTTTCCGGTTGGGACACCTCAACGGTAACATGGAATAACGCTCCGATTATAGGCGCTGACCCTCCTTCACAGGGAGTAAAGGGAGATTATGGAAGCTTTGAATTTAATGTAACAGATTTAGTTAAGGGGTGGGTGAATGGCGGACCGAATTTTTTTAATGACGGTTTTCGCATAAGCAAAGCCGGTGGCACCAATATCGTTGGCAATGTTTATGCCTCATTCGCATCTTCTAATTACCCTGTCAATGGTTTAGAGACAAGGCCATATTTGGAGATTACTTACGCCGAAGCACCTGTTGCCTCTGCAAAAATTAGAGTTACCTCTTTTAGTCCGAGTTCCAGTTTGCCGGGGTCCAAGGTTTTTATTTACGGTGTTAATTTGGACAAGGTCACAAATGTGATTTTTTTCTCCATTGGAACGGGAGAACATGTGGCAGTGAGATTTTCAAGCAAATCGGATGCTTCAACGGGCAAGACATACATAGAAGCTTTCTTGCCGTCAAATATGTCGACAGGTCGCTATACTGTGAAAGTGTCGCCGTGGGGTGATCCGCCAACCTTTTATTCAGCTCCCGGAAGATTCACCGTAATTGCGCCAAGACCAATTGTGACACGCGGGACCAAGCCGACCATTTCATTTTTTAGCCCGACTTCCGGTTTGCCCAGATCGGGGGTTACGATTTATGGCGCCAATTTTGGTAAGATAAGGAATGTTATCTTGCATAGAACCTTGGGGTCTGGAAAAAATATTGAATACAGACCATTTATTAAATTTGTGAGCGATACGCAAATAACCTTTACATTGCCGCCAAGTATACCGTCAGGTCGCTATACTGTGAAAGTGTCGCCGTGGGGTGATCCGCCAACCTTTTATTCAGCTCCCGGAAGCTTCACTGTAACATTGTCAAGACCGACTGTAATCCCCGCGTCAACTTATCAATCCGGTACAAATTCAAATTTCACGCCGATTGTGGCGCCTCCTGTTTTTGCGGCGCCGTCACCGATGATGTTTACACGCAATATGTGGCGTGGTATGAGGGGAAACGATGTTAAAAAATTGCAGGAGTTATTTAATTCCAATCCCGAGTTGAGAATAGCGGAATTAGGTTTGGGATCTCCTGGCAATGAAACCAATTACTATGGTTTTCTCACTATGTTGGCCGTCCAAAATTTTCAGTGTAAATATAAAATTATTTGCTCGGGTTCATCTGATGGCACCGGTTATGGTGTGGTTGGACCTCAAACAAGGATTAAATTACAAGAGGTTTTTGGTAGGACAAATATTCCTCCGCCAGTTTCACCATCCGCCAATTCAACAAAGCTGGGTACTAAGAAAAATTTGCAAAAAACAATAAATTCCCATCCATCCAACGGCACGAGTTATGGCGCGGTTAAACCGAAAAGAGGGACTAAATCACAGAAAATTTCCAATAAAGCGAATATTCCTCCGCCAGTTTCACCATCCGCCAATTCAACAAATCCAGGTACTGCAAAAAAATTGCAAAAAAGAATTAATCAGATGATTGAAAAAATTAAGGAATTACAAAAACAGATTAAAGTGATAATGAATTTCTTTTAGAAATCAGTTTCATCACCCCCCTGTTTCGTGATATACATATTGGAAACAATGAGTGTTTTAATTTTACGCCATGTGCTATATTTGATATATGCCATTGTCGCAGATAGAAATCCAACAGTTTTTGGCAAAGCTTCTTTTTATTGTATGGGATGAGCGTTTTTTTTGGTTGCCTGTTGTCCTTGCTTTGATATTTTGGAAAACATGGCTTTATTACATCCGCACGTGTTTTATTGGAGAATTGAGTTGGACGCTTTTTGAAATCAAACTTCCGCGCGAGATTCTTAAGACTCCAAAGGCGATGGAAGTTGTTCTGAACGGGTTGAATATTACCGGCGACGGGAATTTTTTGGAAAAATATTGGCAAGGAAAATTAAGAGCGTGGTTTAGTCTGGAAATTGTGGGAATCAACGGGGGGGTTCATTTCTTTGTTTACGCCCAAAAGTTTTTCAAAAAATTGGTTGAGGCTCAAATCTACGCTCAATATCCGGCCGTGGAGATAATAGAAGTTGACGATTACACGAAAATATCCCTAAGCGAATCTTTCCAACAAGAATGGGCATCTTGGGGCACGGAATTTATGCTTACGAAAGATGATGCCTATCCGATAAAAACATATGTTGATTACGGTTTGCAGGAAACAGCCACCAAAGAGGAGCAAAAGACCGATCCTTTGACGGCATTATTAGAGCTTATGGGGTCATTGAAAGAGGGCGAACAAATATGGTATCAGATTTTAATAAGGGCGACAAAAAACAAGAAGTGGAAGGATGAGGCGAAGGGGCTTGTTGATGAAATTATGAAACGCAACGAAATACCCAAGGAAGGCGAGCCCAGAATGGGGGCGCTTACGCTTTCTCCCGGAGAAAGAGACGTGATACAAGCGATTGAACGTGATGTTTCAAAACTTGGTTATGATGTTGGGATAAGAGCCGTTTATGTGGCGAAAAAAGATAAGTTTAACTCCATAAATAAGCCGGCAGTTATAGGGATAATGAAGCAATATAACGATGCCAACCTCAATGGTTTTAGGCCGAATAATGCCACAGGCCTTGATTATTTTTTCGTGGAAAAAAGGGAAGCTAAATTGAAAAAGGCCATGGTTGACGCTTTCCGCCATCGTTCCTATTTTTACATGCCTTATGAACGAAAGCCTTTTATTTTAAACACTGAAGAGTTGGCGACGATATACCACTTTCCCGGACAGGTAGCCGAAACTCCAACCCTGGGGAGAATTGAGGCGAAAAAGAGCGAACCTCCGGCAGCACTGCCAATCTGATATGAATAAACAGAATATCATAATTTTTTTCCTTTACTTGTTTTTAATTTTTTCTTTAATGTTTACTAGAATGCTTTTTTCCGTGCCCGATAATTTTCCGGAAAACTCCCTGATTTCAGTGGAGAACGGTTCAGCGCTATTCCAAATAGGAACACAACTCAAAAGTGAGGGGATTATCAAATCAGACATTCCTTTTGTTGTTTTAGTAAAGATATTCGGATTGCAGAGAGAAATAAAATCGGGAGATTATTTCTTTGAAAAACCAAACTCTCTGTACAGTGTTATCAGGCGGCTTGTCTCCGCCGATTTTGAAATTAAACCGATTAAGGTTACCATTCCGGAAGGGGTAACGCTGTCGGGTATAGCCGGTATTTTCAGCAAGGTTGGTTTTAAAAATTTTGACAGGAAGGAATTTTTGGCGATAACCGCCGGGAAAGAAGGGAGACTTTTCCCAGACACTTATTTTTTTCTTTCTACCGTTACCGCCGAGCAAGTGGCGGAAACAATGGAAAGAAATTTTAAGAAAAAAGTGGGCAATATTGATAAAAATGTTCTGGTTATGGCGTCATTGATAGAAAAAGAAGTTGCCGACCGTGATGATAGGCGAATTGTTTCCGGAATATTATGGAAACGAATAAGGGCGGGAATGCCCTTGCAGGTGGACGCCGTGTTCCCATACATAAAAGGGAAGAATACCGGCAGGGTTTTGTTCAGCGACTTGAAAATAAATTCTCCGTATAATACATATCTCAACAAGGGATTGCCACCGGCGCCAATTGCCAATCCGGGGCTGGATGCGATTGACGCCGCCCGCCATCCCAAAAAGTCGCCATATTGGTTTTATCTGACGGGCAAGGATGGTGTCACTCATTTTTCTAAAACTTTCGCGGAGCACAAGAGAAACAGAGTAAGGTATTTGAGATGAAAAAAACAAAAGTTTTTGTAGCGATGTCGGGCGGAGTGGACAGCTCGGTGGCGGCTTTGTTGCTCAAGAAAAAAGGTTACGATTTGGTCGGGTGCTTTATCAAGGGTTGGTATCCGCAGGGATTCGGGTGCGACTGGAAAAGGGACCGGCGGGATGCCATGAGAGTCTGCGCGAAACTTGAAATACCGTTCATCACCGTTGACGCGGAAAAGGAATACAAAAAAGAAGTGGTGGATTATATGATACGAGAATACAAGGCGGGCAGAACACCCAACCCGGATGTGATGTGCAACCGAAGCGTCAAATTTGGCGTATTTTTGAAAAAAGCGCTGGAAATGGGGGCGGATTATATCGCTACGGGGCATTATGTACGCCTTCGCCACTTAGGTGCCTTGCACCTAAGTGAGTTTGACCCACTTAGGTGCAAGGCACCTAAGTGGGAATTACTACAGGCGCGGGATAAAAACAAAGACCAATCGTATTTTCTCTGGACGCTCACGCAGGAGCAATTAAAATACTGCTTGTTTCCCGTCGGTAATCTGCTGAAACCGGAGGTTAAGAAAATTGCCCGCGAGGCGGGCCTGCACACGGCGGAAAAAGACGAAAGTATGGGCGTTTGCTTTATCGGCGAATTCAATATGGTTGATTTTTTGAAAAAATATATCAAGCCGAAAAAAGGCAAAGTTGTCACGGCGGAAGGAAAAGTAATCGGCGAGCACGAAGGCGCGGTGTTTTACACGATAGGGCAACGCCACGGTTTTGGCGGCGGTGGCGGTGTCCCATATTACATTGTGGCGAAAGACATCAAGAAAAATCTGCTTATTGTGTCCGATAAGGCGCATGAAAAGGAATTTTATAAAAAAGAGGTTGAAATTGAGAGCGTAAACTGGATAAGCGGCGACTTAGGTGCAAGGCACCTAAGTGCACTTAGGTGCCTTGCACCTAAGTCGCCCAATTTGTTGAAAGCGCGCATCCGCTACCGCCAGCCACTTCAGTCCTGCAGAATTATTATCCCAAAAAGCACTTTCCAAAATGGTGCTAATAAAATGCTATCGCTTGGAAATAGCACCATTTTGATAAAGTTTTCCAAACCCCAGCGCGCCGTCGCCCCCGGCCAATCGCTGGTTATCTACGATGGACAAAGGATGCTTGGCGGAGGAATAATGGTTTGAGTTTTCCACATTTTCTCATTCTTAAATTAACCGGATTTAGTGTATAATAAAGGCACCGGAAGAGAGCCCGCCGAAATAACGGCGTGGCTCTTTTATAATTTTTAAAAAAAAATCAAAAAAAAGATTGAAGAATGTTAAATTTCCATCACAAAAATATCAAGAAAAATTTCAGTGCCAAAAAAGCGTTAAAGTTCTTTTGCTGCACGGGAACGATAATCCTGACCACGGTTTTGGTTCTCGGAT